>DAOUVG010000082.1 GCA_030667735.1 Dehalococcoidales bacterium | reverse complement strand
TTTGTGATAGAAGAAGACCACCGGATTATCGTCCATGATGGCCGTCTTGAGTAGTCCTTTGGCAGAGTACGGGTCCGAGGGCACAACCAGCTTTAGTCCCGGTTTGTGCATTATGAAGGCTTCGGGGCACTGCGAATGCTCCGGACCAAGCCGGACATACCCCCCGATGCTGGCAAACAGCACTAAGGGCAGGTTCACTTTGCCGCCCTGGATGAAGTGCCAGTTAGCTATATTGTTCACAATTTCATTGGCCGCAACAAACATGAAGTCGGCGAACATGAAGTCGGCAACCGGACGATAGCCGGCCGTTGCCGCTCCAAGAGCAGCCCCGGCAACCGCCGTTTCACTTAAGGGCGTGTCCATAACACGCTCAGGGCCATACTTGTCTATCAGTCCACGGCTTGCTCCGAAGACCCCGGATTGAACATCCTCTCCAATGATGAAGACCTTCTCGTCCCGTTCCATTTCCTCATCGAGGGCTTCATTTATTGCCATCATAAATACAGTCTGTTTCATTCCAATATCTCCTCAAAGAGTAATCGACAAAGCGCTTTACTCCACATACAGGGCATTCTCCAGTATTTCAGGACCGGGTACCAGGCCTTCCGTGGCAAATTTGTCAGCATCCGCCACCCATTCATCGGCTTCTTTGTCTATCTGCTCGACTTCTGCCTTTGTGAGAACCTTCTGCTCCAACAGCTTCTCACAAAAGAGTTTGATGGGGTCCCGCTTCTTCCAGGCCTCAATCTCCTCCGCGGGTCGAGGGTCGACGTGGGAAATATCGCTCGACCCCTCTGAGTGACTCCGGTAGCGATAGGTCTTGCACTCAATCAGTGAAGGGCCATCACCTGCCCTGGCTCTTGCCACTGCCGCCTGGACTGCCTCGTTTACGGCAATCACATCCTGGCCATCAACGACCATTCCGGGCATGTTGTAACCCGCGGCCAGGTCTGCAATGTCTTCCCGGGGATAGGCATCTTTAAGCGGCATAAACTGGGCATAGAGATTGTTTTCACAGAGCCAGACAATGGGTAGCTTCCATACCGCAGCCACGTTCATCGCTTCGTGCAGCGTCCCCCGGTTGGAACTGCCGTCACCAAAGCAGCATAGTGTAACCTGGCCCCGGCCGTTCTTCTTGCAGGCAAGTCCCCAGCCAACAGATACCGGGAACTGGGAGCCGATGGTGCCGGCACTTCCGTAAATACCATGCTCAATATCGACGCCGTGGAAGCCGGCGATACCCCCGGCCATCCCGTTCGCCTTTCCGTAGTGCTCCGCAAGGTATGCCTTGATGTCCGCACCCTTCGCCAGCATGTAGCCGATACCGTGCCCGCGATGATGCGGATAGAGGAAGTCATCATCCCTCAGGAAACTGCAGGCGCCAACCCCGACCGCTTCCGAGCCCTGCCCGCTGTGGTAGAAGCCGACCACTTTGCCTTCCATGAGACTCTTGACCACGAGTTCGTCCATTTTACGGGTGCGGACCAGGTTGGTGTAGAGCTGAATCAGTTGCTCTTTTTCCAGTGCCATGTTCCCTCCTTTATGCTATTCTTCGTACGCCTTATCTTTTTACTACCCGTTAATGATAGCTCTATTTATGCATATCCCTAATTATTCATTGCCTTCCAGAGCAGCTCAGAAATATCCATAACGTTGAGCTTCACTTTGGCAGATGTTTTAGCCATATTCAGTGCCCGGATACAGGATGGGCAGGCAGTAACCACGGTATCCGCCCCCGTGAGCAGCACCTCATCAATCTTCTTTCGGGCAATATCCTGTGCCAATTCCTGGTTTGAGGCCAGGAGGTCCCCACCCGAACCGCAGCAACTGCAGTACTCGCGGTTGTCCACCAGTTCGACAAAGTCAATTCCGGGTATCTGGTTGATTACAAACCGCGGTTCGTCGTAGATGCCGCTCTTTCTGCCCAGGTCGCAGGGGTCATGGTAGGTTACCTTCCCCTCGAACCCCTGCGCGGCCAACCGGCCCTCTTTAGTCAACCGGGCAAGCATCTCAACAGCATGGAGTACTTCAAAGGGGTGCTGCTCCCCGGTAATCTTCTCGTAATCTTCCTTCCAGACCCGGTAGCATCCGGAACAGGTCATGACCACGGTCTTTGCCCCCATTTCCTTGATGCGTTCGATGTTGTACCTCATACACGTCGCGGTGACCTCGGTGTCCCCGGCGACCATCAGAGGGAAGCCACAGCACCACTCCTCACCCCCGACGATGCCGAAGTCTACTCCGGCGGTCTCCAGTATCTGTGAGAAAGCCCGGGCGGACGGTTGGACCATTGGAAAGAATGACGCCACGCACCCCACAAAGTAGACCACCTCGGCTGTTTTCTTCTCCCTGATGTCGTAAGGCAGTTTCAGCCGGTTCACCCAGTTGGCACGCTGCTCATTGGGTTTGCCTGCCAAATTGTGCGTTTCATCGATGGTGGTTATCACCCTGGCGAGGTTTTCAGGAGCAAGACCGTTCTTTACCAGGTATCGGCGCATGCTAATGAGTTTGGGTATATGCTCGATGAATACCGGGCACACTTCCATACAGGAGCTACAGGTTGTACATGCCCAGATGGCATCCATCGATATGGTACCTTCGTCACTCTCACCAATAAGAGGAAGCACCGCTTCTTCATTCTTCATGAGTAGCGGGCCGTTCTTCAACAGGTTGACCTTGATATCGTGGATGACCGAGCGAGGGCTGAGCGGGCCGTCACAGGCACTGGCAGGACAGTTATCCTGACAGCGACCACACTCAGTACAGGCATAGGAGTCAAAGAGGTCCTTCCAGCTAAGATCGCTTATTTTTCCGACGCCAAGAGTCCCAGCTTCTTTGGGGTCTTTCCTGGGTTGAGCACTGGCCTTCTCCAGGCTCATGAAGAAGAGGTTAGGAATAGCGGCAAGAACGTGCATGTGCTTGCTGTAAGGCAGGTAATTCAGGAAACCCAGCAACACAAAGGCATGCATCCACCAGAAGAAGTTGGCAAGCCAGGTCAGAGTTCCTGCCGAAGCGCCGGACATGAAGGTGGAAGCCACGAAGCTGGATATGGGCATATAGGACTCCGCCTCCTCAATCACATGGGCAATCTCGCTGGCGTGCGTGCCAAAGAAGGCGACCATCAAGGCAGCAACCAGACTCAGGATAATGAAGGCATCGCGACTCCGGGCCACCATGTATTTGGGAGGAAACGCCAGACGGCGGATAACTGCGGCGCATACGGCCAGGAGGGCAAGAATCGATGCCACGTCAAAGATGAAGGCCAGCGTGAAATAGGCGCCGTTCGGCAGTTTGGCAATGCTGATGTGGTCTGGAGCCAGTCCGTGCAGCAGAAACTCGGCATTGGCGATTAGTAAGAGCAGAAAAGACCAGAAAAGGATGGCGTGGTTAATGCCGAAGAGGTAGCCACGGTCAATTGCACACCGCTGACTGATGGTATACAGTAGCGTGTTCCAGATACGTCTGCCAATAGCATTGAAACGGTTATCGGCCTGGCCCAGGGTCACCAGGCGAAAGCGCCGGTAGCAACTCCAGCCGAAGAGTATGATCGCTGCCACGAAGACTACCACGAATACCATGGTGCTGGCTGACACGATTATCCTCCCGTTTAGATGCCTTTATGCCGACCTATTTGCTGCTATCGATTACTTTCAGGACATTAACGCCGATACCATCTGCTCGTTGGGCTTGCCCGTCTTATTGTGCGTTTCGCTGATGGTGGTTGTCAACCCGGTGAGGTTCTTGATGGCGCACTCCTCCATAACCTCACTCCGACTCCTCAGTTGCCCGGGCATAGAGACGGGCGGCATCGAAGGAGCTTCGCACCAGTGGTGTCGAAGCGACAGCACCAAACCCCATCTCCTGACCGATGCGCTCGTACTCACTGAATTCGTCAGGGGGAACGAACCTGACCACAGGATGATGTTCGGACGAGGGGGCCAGGTACTGACCGATGGTCAAGAGACCGCAGTCTACTTCCCTGAGGTCGGACATTACCTGCAAAAGCTCGTCTCTGGTCTCGCCGAGACCAACCATCAATCCGGACTTGGTGATAATCCGGCCGTCAAGCTCCTTGACCAGTCTGAGAAGCTCCAGGGAACGCTGGTAGTCGGCTTTTGGCCTGACCTCGTGATAAAGCCGGGGAACCGTCTCCAGATTATGATTGATAACGTCGGGACGGGCTTCGACAACCAGCCTGACGGCCTCCGGATTACCGACGAAATCCGGGACCAGGACTTCCACCGTAAGCGCCCGGTCTTCCGCCTGCAGCCTTCGTATTGTGCGGGCAAAGTGTGCAGCGCCACCATCGGACAGGTCATCCCGGGTCACCGAGGTTATCACCACATGCCTTAGACCGAGCTTCTTTACCGCCTCCGCCAGGTGTTCCGGCTCTTCTTCGTCAACCGTTTCGGGAACGCCCTTCTTCACCGCGCAGAAGGTACAGTTTCTCGTGCAGGTATCTCCGAGCAGGAGAAACGTGGCCGTTTTCTGCGAGAAACAGTCGCCTATATTGGGGCAGAGGGCGCTTTCACAGATGGTATGAAGGTTCAGCCCATCTATCAAAGTCCTCATGCCGGACATGGTCCCGGGTTTCGGAATCCTTTTCTTGAACCACGGCGGTAGTCTGTCACTCATTAAACGTACCTCGATGGACTGTCCGCCACCCACTCAACCTGAACAGCAAATACTTCGGCAAAATGGCCCACCAGTTTCAATGCCACATCGTCAAAGGTTACGTCACGGGAGAGAAGCCTGGTTATCGAGGTTATCCCACAATCAACGATACCGCAGGGGTTGATGTAGGAGAAGTGTTCCATGACGGGATTGATGTTGAGGGCCAGCCCATGCATGGTGACCCATCTCCGTATGCGGACCCCTATGGCGGCAATCTTCTCATCACCCACCCAGACACCAATATTTCTCCCGTCGCGGTGGGCCTCTATCGAGAAGTCGGCCAGGGTACGTACCACCACCTCTTCAAGGTCATGGACATAGCGGTGGATGTCCTTCCCCCGCTTCCTGAGGTCGATTATCGGATAGGCAACTATCTGTCCGGGGCCGTGGTAGGTTATGTCTCCACCCCGGTCAGAGAAAAATACCGACAGGCCCCGTTTTTCCAGTTCCTCCCTGGCCAGCAGGAGGTTGTCCAGTTTACCGGACTTGCCGATGGTAAAGGTTGGCGGATGTGAGAGTACGAGAAGTGTATCAGGTCCCTCACCGGTCACGTTCCGTGACCAGAGCTTTTGCTGGATATCATACGCATCAGTATAGCCAACAGGTTCACGCAAGTAATGAACGCGCAGCATCTCACGCATCTGAGCAGTTGGAACCAACTGTTTCTGCAAAGTCATAGCGGAATGAAATGCGATTACCACCTACGGTAATATCAGCACTTTAACGGCCTCTTCAGCTTTGAGTTGGGTCTCGTACGCCTCACTGGCCTGGTCCAGCGGGAACTTATGGGTAATCAGTGGCTTCCTGTCTATCTTACCCGAACCTATCAGTTCCAGGGCCTGCCGGAATTCGTCGAACGACCATGCCCATGACCCGTACAGGGTTATCCCTTTTCGTACGAACAGGTTCATTTCAATTTCCGGTGATTTCTCAAAGATTGATACCACAACCACCTTGCCATTTTCCTTTGTCATGGTGATTGCCTGCTGCAACACAGGCGTACCCGCGTAATCCAGTGGAAGGCCGGCGCAGTCGTAGACAGTGTCCGCCCTGCCCGTTATCTCAGGCATGAAAGACATTTGCTCGGAACCCATTAGCTCTATTACTTTCTGCAAGATGTCTTCACGACCTGCGTTGACGGTTACGTCGGCACCAAGCCGGCGTGCCATCTCCAAGCGCCGGTCCGATATGTCTACCACAATAGTCCGGACGGATGTAGTTGCTTTCAGTACCTGAAGGGCACCCAGTCCGATGATGCCCGCACCGATTATCACGTGCGTCTCGCCATCGGCGGGAGCTGCCAGATTAACCGCGTGAAGCGAAGTAGCCAGCGGTTCCGTCGTGGCGGCTTCCTCGAAGCTTATGCCTTCAGGTATGGGAAGCAATACTGCCGACATCATTGCGGGTACCCGGTAGTATTCGGCATTGCCACCCATGCCCAACGCACAGACCCTGTCACCGACCTTGACCCCGGCTGTTTCTCCGTTAATCTCAACGACTTCACCACTAAACTCGTGCCCCATAATTCTTCCCCCGGTCTCAACAGGCACGCCGAGGTCTTCAAACAAACCGTGTCTATAGGTGTGCAGGTCCGACCCGCATATACCACAGGCGCGGACACGGAGGAGTATGTCACCTTGCTCCAGTTCAGGTTTAGCCACTTCCCCGACCCTTACATCCCTGGGACCATGATAGGTTGCTGCTTTCATCTTAGTTCTCCATTTGCCAGAATCCCGGAATTACACTGGAAAAAGGGATTACCTGCTGCCTTATATACTAGACCTACCACCGATTACGTGTCAACCGAAGTACGAGTCTCGGGTAGTGCGTCAGGTCGAAATCCCATTGGGCCGGACTAGATACTAGCAGGTTGCTGAAAAACCCTTTCGACTATCCCCGTGCGAGCGCCTCTCAGAAGAGGGAGCGCCCCTAAGAAGGGGCGACGCCTTACCCTTCCTAGCCAGGAAGGGGTGACACCACCCAGACCCCTGTTTTAATCCCAATAGGTGGGCCGAACCAAGGGGGGCACCCCCTTGCACCCCCGTTCCATAGGGGTTACACCCCTCTGGACACCCCAAAACGGTGTGGGGGTTAGTCTTGTAGGCAAGGGTTTGTTTGCACCTAAAAGGGAGTACCGCTGGACAGATGGAAACGTCAAGGGGGACACCCCCTTAGACTGAGGTGGTCCCCAATATTTAGACAGGTAGCTAAGAGCGGGTTCTGCTCCTATAATGAATACGGAATAGGAGGAGAACATGAAACAGAACCGAAGAAAGCACAGCCCATCGTTCAAAGC
>DAOUVG010000142.1 GCA_030667735.1 Dehalococcoidales bacterium | reverse complement strand
TCCTCGACCCTGTTAACGGTGGCTTCTCCGGAAACGGTGGTGTGGGCAGGGGCAGTATCCTCAGCCGGAGAGCACGCCAGCACGAGTGTCGAGACAAGCACTACCATCAGGATAGAGAGCAGCCTGCTCGGGACTATCGGGCTTCCCTTGCGGACACCAGTTTCTTCCAGCATCGTACCAGTATTATAAACGATGCCGGAGCGGTTTGGTTAGCTCTAACAGGGTGATGAAAAACCCTTTCGACCCAACCCCGTGCGAGCGCCCCTAAGAAGGGGCGACGCCTTCCCCTTCCTATACAGGAAGGGGTGACACCACCCAGACCCCTGTTTTAATCCCATCCCTGTGCGGCCCTGATGGAGCGCCCCTATAAGAAGGGGCAGGCCCATCAGAATGGGCACCCCCTCTGAACTCCCCTTTTTCAGCACCCTGCTAATGGTATCGGGTAGTGCCGGCTGGCTCATGATGTAGTGGTATAATGAGGAGAAGCCGGTCTTGTCGGGGCAGGGATGAGACTATCAGCGGTGATAGATTATGGCATTATAATCCGGTCTGTGACCTGCATCACATACGGCGTCTCGTATGACCTGCTATTCTTGAGTTGTCTGAGGTGGTACTGCTGATTGGAGGAGTGGTGGCTATGTGGAATTTTGGTGGTGACTGGAGTTGTTTCGTTCCCTTCGGAGGCACGTGGAGTGTCGTATTCTGGGGGGTCATCGTTGGCCTGACCGTGTGGGCAGTTATCGCATGGTCGAGGCGGAACAGGTCGGGTGGCAGGGACGATTCATTGAGTATTGCCCGGGAACGGTATGCCCGTGGAGAGATGTCCCGGGAGGAGTTCGAGCGGGTCAAGAAGGACCTGTCATAGGTCTTTCCGTCTATTC
Organism: Dehalococcoidales bacterium; assembly: GCA_030667735.1. Taxonomy (GTDB): domain Bacteria; phylum Chloroflexota; class Dehalococcoidia; order Dehalococcoidales; family Fen-1064; genus DUES01. The sequence goes on along the minus strand of DAOUVG010000142.1, from coordinate 4,079 downwards.
CTCCGGTGTCACCCGGGAGCACCGGGTGTCAATCTCAAGATGTCCTGGGGACGGATAGGTAGATGGTTATAGATACAGGGAAGAAGCGTAAGGCGGTTGTACCTGTTATCGGTATGACGTGCGCCAACTGTGCGGCGACCATCGAGAAAGGTCTGGCCGCAGTCCCCGGTGTGGAAAAAGCCAGCGTCAACTTCGCCTCGGAGAAGGTCTCGCTGGAGTACGACTCCGCGAAGGTAGACCTCGGTAAGCTCAGTAAAACTGTCTCCGGCCTCGGCTACGGGATGGCAACCACGAAGGCCATCTTTCCGGTTGGTGGGATGACGTGCGCGGCCTGCGTGGCTCGCGTAGAGGAAGCCCTATCCGGCGTTGCCGGGGTTGTATCCGTCAGTGTCAACCTGGCCTCGGAGAAAGCAACCGTAGAGTACGTCGAGGGGACGGAGTATACCGAGCTCAAGCGGGCGGTGGACAGGGCCGGCTATGAACTCGGACAGGAAGCGGAGACCCTGGAGGACGTCACCTCCGCTGCCCGGCGGGAAGTACGGTCGGTGCGGAATCGGCTCATCGTGGCGGCCGCTCTGGCGATTCCGATTTTTGCTCTGATGTGGGTGCCGGACTTTACCGGCAAGCTCTTTCTGCTTTGGGCACTGGCAACGCCGGTGCAGTTCTGGTCGGGCTGGCGCTACTATCGCGGGATGTGGGGCGCACTCCGCCATAGGACGGCTGACATGAACACTCTGATTGCCGTCGGAACCTCAGCGGCCTACTTCTATAGCGTGGTCGCTGTGCTTTCCCCGGGGCTCTTTGCCACCGAAGCACTGGAACGCAATGTCTATTTCGATACCTCGGCAATGATAATAACCCTGATTACGCTGGGCAAATTTCTGGAAGCTCGTGCCAAGGGGCAGACCTCGGCGGCGATAAAGAAGCTAATCGGCATGCAGCCCAAGGTGGCCCTGGTTGTCCGTAACGGTGGAGAGAAGGAAATCCCGATAGAGGAAGTGCAGGTTGGCGACCTCATTCTGGTGCGGCCCGGCGAACGAGTTCCCGTAGACGGGGTTATCCGGGAAGGACACTCCAGTCTCGACGAATCGATGGTCACCGGCGAGAGTATTCCCGTCGAGAAGAACGTCGGTGATGAGGTTGTCGGTGCCACCATCAACAAGACGGGCAGTTTCCGTTTTGAAGCGACCAAGGTAGGCAAGGACACCACGCTGGCACAGATAATACGGCTGGTGGATGAAGCCCAGGGAAGCAAGGCACCCATCCAGCGCCTGGCCGATGTTATCGCCAGCTACTTCGTACCGATAGTGCTCGGCGTTGCCATCATCACCTTCATCGTCTGGTATTTTGTGGGACCGGCGCCGGCGCTGACTTTTGCCCTGCTCAACTTCGTCGCCGTGCTCATCATCGCCTGTCCCTGCGCTCTGGGACTGGCCACACCCACGGCGATAATGGTGGGCACCGGCAAGGGGGCGGAGAACGGCGTCCTCATCCGCAGTGCCGAGGCACTGGAAAGGGCGCATAAGATTGACACCGTGATGCTGGACAAGACCGGCACGCTGACCAGCGGCAAGCCAAAGGTAACCGAGGTGATTACCGTGTCGCCCTATTCCCGAGAAGATGTCATCCGGCTGGCGGCCTCGGCGGAGCGTGGCTCGGAACATCCCCTCGGTGAAGCCATTGTCCGTGCCGCTACGGAAATGATGCTGGAGTTGTCCCCGGTCTCAGAGTTCAATGCAGTCCCCGGACATGGAGTCGAGGCATCGGTGGATGACAGGCAGCTCCTGCTTGGTAACCTGAGGCTGGTGGAGGACAGGAAACTTGCCCTGAACGGCCTTGAGGAGGAAGCAGAGCATCTTCGCGAGCAGGGTAAGACGGTGGTGTTCCTCGGCGTGGATGGCCAGGTGGTCGGTGTCATTGCTGTGGCCGATACCCTCAAGCCCGACGCCGCGGAAGCTGTTGCCAGACTGAAGCGGATGGGCATCTCGGTGGTGATGCTCACCGGTGACAATCGCCGCACTGCCGAAGCTATTGCCCGGGAGGCGGGAGTTGACCGCATACTTGCCGAGGTGCTACCGGAGCACAAGGCCCGGGAAGTGAAGAACCTCCAGGCCGAGGGTAAGGTAGTGGCGATGGTCGGCGACGGCATCAACGATGCACCGGCTCTGGCTCAGGCTGACGTGGGCATTGCCATCGGCACCGGTACGGATGTTGCCATGGAGACAGGCGATGTTACACTCATCCGGGGTGAGTTGAGTGGGATTGTCACCGCGATATCACTTAGCCGGAGTACGGTGCGGACAATCAAGCAAAACCTGTTCTGGGCCTTCGCCTACAACATCGTGCTGATACCGATTGCGGCCGGGGGGCTCTACCTGGTCTTCGGACAGAGTGGTGTGCCTTCGGAGGCGCGCTTCTTCCTGGGCGACTTCGGATTCCTGAATCCAATCCTGGCGGCGGCCGCAATGGCGGCCAGTTCCCTGACGGTGGTATCCAACTCACTGCGACTGAGGCGGTTCCGTCCGGTCCGTTTCGAGAAGACTGGCGGAACGGGACCGGTGGCTATATCCGGAGAAGAGAGTGGAGGAGGTACATCAATGGCTATTGACCCTGTTTGCCACATGGAAGTCGAGGAGAAGTCGGCGGCAGCCACTTCAGAGTACAAGGGCGAGACTTACTACTTTTGCGCCGTGGGTTGCAAAAAGGCCTTTGACCAGGACCCGGAGAAGTACCTGGCCAGGGCAGAAAGCTAGTCCCCCGGTGTCATTGGGAGGAACGTGCCGACGCGGCGTCGGCCTTAGCGACAGGCCGCTTCTTCGCTGTCTGTTCGTTTCCCCTTCGTTTGCACTCAGGGCTCCGGCTCAGAACTATGTCCTTAGCTGGCCAGCAGTTCGTCGATTCTACTCTGGTTGAACCCTACTACGATGGCATCGTCAATGATTATCACCGGGACACCCATCTGGCCTGATTTCTGTACCACCTCCCTGGCCTTTTCCCTATCCTGAGCAACATCATGCTCCGTGTAGGAAACGCCTTTTCGCGAAAGATACTCTTTCGCCTGATTGCAGTAGGGTCAGGTGGGGGTGCTGTAGATGATGACTTTCTTCTCCGTCATGTTTCACCTCACTTCCTTGTGTTGCCGTACTCTGGCGAGACTCGTCCGTTATTCGCCATCGGAAAGTTACCAGTCATCTCAATAGTGACAACCGGACCTGTGAATATCCAGCGTTTGTATCCACATTCTAGCACGTTTGCCGAGTTGAACAATGACCTGCATCATACTCGCTGCTGGAACACAGGCCGGCAGTTGCTCTTAACATTGTATGTGATATAATCCGTCCACGGGCAGGCGGGTGTCAAACCCGGGTATGGTGCAGGAGAGGTGATTTGCCGGAAACGAGCAAAGCCCAGATTCTAAAGCGCTCCTCGATATTCTCCGGTCTGAGTGACGATGAGCTTGCCGCCCTGGCTGAACTCGCATTTGAGTATAGCTTCATGCCGGACCAGTTCGTTTTCTGGGATGGTGACGTTCCGGAACGCTTCTACGTTATCGCCGAGGGCAGTGTCAAAGTGGTGAAGTATTCCTCCCTGGGTAAAGAGTTTATCATTGCTTTCTTCGGGCCCGGCGAGATGTTCGGTGAAGTGGCTGTCTTCGAGAACAAGTCCTACCCCGCCTCCGCCCAGGCAGTAGCCCGGACCAGGGTGCTGGGTATCGGGCGAGAGGACTTCCTTGCCTTTCTGGCCGACCATCCCCAGGTGGCGCTGAGGATTATCAACGTCCTCGGAGGGCGGCTCCGGGATGCGCAGGGCAGGCTCCGTGACCTTGCCGGAGAGAGGATAGAGCAGCGCATCGCCGCCGTACTGGTCATGCTTTCCTCGAAGCTCGGCAATACGCTTCCCTTCACCCGGCAGGAGATTGCGGACATGACAGGGACGACCACCGAGACCACAATTCGGGTAATGAGCCAGTTGCGCTCCCGTGGCATCACTCGCTCAGTCCGGGGAAAGGTAACCATTCTTGATGCCGAGAAGCTCCGTCTCCTGAGCGAGGGGCGTCCACGGGTGTAGTACTATCGGTC
>DAOUVG010000239.1 GCA_030667735.1 Dehalococcoidales bacterium | reverse complement strand
GGCTTGCCGACCGTATCGGTGCCCGTATACTGCTTACCGTAGGTATCTGCGGGGTCGCGGTAGCCGGCGTCCTGGTCGGACTTTCCCAGACCTTTGTCATGATGGTTGTATTCCTGGTACTGATGGGTATTGCCGGCGGTGGCTACCACCCGGCAGCCTCCCCTCTGATTTCGGCGTCTGTGAAGCCGGAAAACCGCGGCAGTGCCCTCGGCTTTCATCTGGTGGGGGGCAGCGGAAGTTTCTTCCTGGCACCGATGATTGCCGCCGGTATCGCTTCCGCCTGGGGCTGGCGAGGCTCATTTCTCGGTCTGGCCATTCCCACGGCCATATTCGGGATAGTGTTTTACATGCTCCTTGGCCGGCACATCAAGGACCCCGTTCTTCAAGATGATGTCGTTGAAGAAGGCGATGAACAATCAGCCCTGCCGAACCGGTGGCGCCGCCTGGTGCCGTTTATAGTCCTGACGGTATTAACCCAGGCGATAGTCTTCTCCATAGTTGCGTTTATACCTCTCTTCATAGTGGACCAGCATGGCGTCAGTGAAAAAGCGGCAGCGGTTTACCTGGCCATTATATACTCGGCCGGTCTGTGGGCAAGCCCTCTGGGAGGTTACCTCTCGGACCGCCTCGGCAAAGTACGGGTAGTGCTGGTGGTCTCTCTGGTTACTGGTCCACTGTTATACCTGGTGAATCTGGCATCGTTTGGTATCGGTCTGGCTGCCCTGCTACTGGTGATAGGTGCCACAATGTATATCCGCATGCCGGCATCGGAATCTTTCATCATCGCCAACACACCGGAGCGCCGGCGTTCGACGATACTGGGAGCCTACTACTTCGTCGGTATGGAGGTCGGTGGTATACTCGCTCCGGTGATGGGTTACCTCATTGAGCGGTTTGGCTTCACTACCAGCTTTACTGCTGCCGGAGCGGCAGTGGTTGCTGTATCCGTGGTCTGTGGGCTCTTCCTGAGGGGCACCAGGGACTGAATCGGCTGCTATTTGAGCAACTTCCGCGGCAGGTTGCGGATTACCTCATCATGCTATCTGCGCCTCTTTGTTTGTGCACCGTGGATGTTGTATCATGGGTGGCACATATCGGGACTGTTAGAATGTGAAGAACCGACAGTCGACGGCGCACCGGTGGATTACCTGACGAAATACGTTAGAAGGAGGAGACAATGGCTGGCTCGATTCGTGTTGACCGGGACATACCGATGACGATGAGGGACGGGGTAGTGCTGCGGGCCGACGTCTACCGGCCGGATGACAGAGAGAAACATCCGGCAATCGTGGTCCGTACCCCATATAGTAAGGTAATGGGAGGTGACAGTGACTTCCTGTCGGCGGTGCACGCCGCTTTTGCCGGCTATGCCTTTGTGATACAGGACACCCGGGGCAGGTTTGCGTCGGAAGGGGAGTTCATGCCTGGAGCACCGGAGGGCCTCGACGGCTACGACACGATTGAAGCAGTCGCCGCTGAGTCCTGGTGCGATGGCAATGTCGGCACATTCGGCGGCTCCTACCTCGGCCGTAACCAGTGGCAGGCCGCAATAGAAGACCCTCCTCACCTGAAGGCCATTGCTCCTCAGATAACAACGTCAGGCCCCCTGAGTGACTCCCGTCTTGGCGGCCCGATAGACCTGGAACAGTCCATAAGCTGGTTCACTGCGATGGCGATTGACATGCTGGAGAGACAGAGGAAGCAAGGCAAGGACGTTACCAGGGCACGGGAGATGCTGGACCGCGCCAGGTTCAATCTCAGCGAAGTATACGAATATCTGCCCCTCAAAGAGGTGCCACATTTCCAGTTTGAGGGACTTTCTCAGGCCTTCGGAGCACGTATGACCGATGCCATCCCGCCCAATGTGAAGTCTGAAGAAGACCTGCACTGGCCGTATCACAGGGTTAAGGTCCCCTGCTTCCACGCCGCCGGTTGGTATGACCTGTTTTCCGGTAGCCTGTTCAAGAATTTCATGGGGATGCGTGAGAATGGTGGAACCGAGCTTGCCCGGGAAGGGCAGTACGTGCTCTGCGGACCGTGGGCTCATGGCGGTAATCTGCTGGCCTACGTTGGCGGTCTTCATTTCGGTCCGGCCGGGGCCGGTATGGCCACCTTTATCATGGAACGACACATTAACTTCTTTGACAGGTACCTGCGCGGGATAGAAGGCCGCAAAATGGCCCCGGTTCGTTACTTCGTGATGGGTCCGAACAGGTGGCGCAACGCCGATGCCTGGCCGCTGCCGCAGACCGGGTGGCAACGATTCTTCCTGCATAGCAAGGGCCGCTCTAACACGGCGGCTGGGGATGGCCTTCTCAGCAGGGATACCCCGGGTGCCGAGCCAGCAGACGTCTACACCTATGACCCCCGATTCCCCGTGCCCACTGTCGGGGGCCGGATACTTCCCACAGGCAGCCTGATTCCGGGTCCGTTTGACCAGTCCCGGATAGAGAAGCGCAATGATGTTCTGTGCTATACCACTCCGGAACTCAAGGAGGAGGTTGAGGTCACCGGCCCATTGTTGCTGCACCTGTTCGCGTCAACATCGGCACAGGATACCGATTTCACGGCCAAGCTAATCGATGTTTATCCGGATGGTTCCGCGTACAACGTGGCCGAGGGCTGCATCAGGGCCCGGTTCCGGAAGTCCGTGCTCCGGCCGGAACCGGTAGACCCGGGCGAAGTCTGCGAGTATACGATTGACCTGGCGGTGACGAGTGTAGTCTTTGGTCGTGGTCACCGTATTCGGATAGACGTATCCAGCAGTAACTTCCCGCGACTAGACCGGAACATGAATACCGGAAACCCGTTTGGTGAGGATGCCGAGGGTGTTCCGGCGGTGCAGACAATATACCACCAGTCTGATTATGCCTCGTATATCGATATGCCCGTAATACCGGCGACCAAATGAGGACATTCCAGACTTGGAAACCAGGCATGCGAGCCTGGCACTCTTACCGGCGAAGCAGTAGAGCAGGGCTTACGAACTGATAGGAATGAACCCTGCGGGCAGACGGAGATTCAGAGGTGGTATCATGGGGTGCTGTCCGTCATATGTCTGGTGGATGGCCTGAATAATCTGGTCGCAATCGGTTTCCTTGAGGATGTAACCGGATACCCCCGCATCGATGGCTTCCTGTATCAGGTCATCACCGTACATGGTCATGGCCAGGACGTGCACGTTGGGCATCTCTTGCTTCAACTGACGGGTTGCCGTTATGCCATCCATCCCCGGCATCTTGAGGTCCATGGTGATGACATCGGGTTGGAGTGTGGCGGCCTTAG
>DAOUVG010000140.1 GCA_030667735.1 Dehalococcoidales bacterium | reverse complement strand
CGCCTTTGACCCGTGGTTCGATGACATGAACCATCCTGACGGAGACGACGCCACTCTTGGCGGCACCCGGACCGAAGCGGACGGCAGCTACGAGCTCTACGTCCGGGTGGACCGCGGCGGCTTCGTTGTTGGTGCTCAGGCCGAAGGTCGTGTCCGCAAGTTTTTCCAGGACACCTTTGACCCCAAAGAAGCGATGGATTTCCAGCTAACGGCTGGAGAAGAGGTCGGCGGTATCAATTTTAACCTCGGACCTGCCGGTACAATCTCCGGCACAATCTACGATGCCACTACCGGCTCGGAGCTGGCCGGCTGTGTTGCCGTCGCTCTGGATGAGACCACCGGTATCACCTTCAAGACCGAAGTCGATGAGAACGGTGCGTACACCATTGACAACCTGCCCTACGGCGAATACATCGTTATGGCAATGGGCATGCCGGAGAACCCGGTAACCAGCAACTATGCCATGGAGTGGTGGCAAGAGGCCGCCAGCCATGAGGCAGCTACTCCCGTGGCCGTGGCTGCGGCCACCCCGGACGTTGTGGCGATTGACTTCACACTGGAGCCGGGTGGTGCCATCGAGGGCATGGTCTGGCACGAGTACGGCTGGGATATCCAGGGTGCCCTGGTTAGCCTATACATGCCTGATGGCACCCTGATAGCGTCGACCTGGAGCAATGGCTGGGAGGGATACCAGTTCCGCGGTGTACCTTCCGGCAGCTACAAGGTCAGTGCCTGGTACGTTGACCCTATGGGTAACAGCAACACCCAGCGGATGTTCTACAACAATCAGAGAACGTTTGCTGAAGCTGACCTGGTCGAGGTGAATGCACCCAACAACGTGTCCAATATTGACTTCAACCTCCCGCAGGCCCAGGGTCGGATAAGCGGACTACTGATATATAGTGGGACCTTCCAGTCAGCCGACTACGACCAGGTGGTGGTCGCGGCACGACCCATGGACTTCGAGGGCCCCGAGCAGATGAACTACGCTGCCAGCATGCCTGGCCTGGGTACTTATGAACTGCAGAATATCGCTGATGGCACGTATATCGTGATGGCATGGCTGGATATTGACGGTGATTTCCAACCGGATGTGGGAGAGCCCTACGGCCTCTACGGAGACCCGACTCCGATAGTCATCGAGTCCACCCCGGAGAACCCGTGGCCTCAGGTCCCGGGGACAACGATAGTCATTACGGATGAGGCCAAAGGCATTATCATGGGTCACGTTACCCTTGACGGTAGCGAAGACCACAGTGGTGCTACCGTTTCGGCAGGGGCCAACCAGACCACTACCAACGCCGAGGGTGCCTACGCCCTTAACGTGGAGCCGGGTACCTACACGGTAACGATAACCAAGGACGGCTACCTGGCGGCGGTATCGTCCGAAATCTACGTTTTGGATGTTCTCAGTGGCGAACCCGCTGATATGCCGGACGCCTTCCTGCTCCTCGGTGACACCAACAGTGACTCCGTCATCGATGTGACCGACCTTGCTGCCGTTGCCGATAGCTTCGGCACGACGGGCCCGGCTGGCGACCTCACCGGAGACGGTGTTGTGGACATCCTTGACCTGACGGCCATCGGCCGTAACTTCGGCAAGACGGAGAGCCCGTGGCTGGAGGCAGGCACGGTTGACATTATTCCTCAGCCAGGTGCGACATCGGTAATCCTCAGCCCGGCAGCGCAGGAAATGGCACCCGGTGAGGTAGTCAGTATCAGTACCATGGTCGAGGATGCCAATGGCGTCTATGGTGCTGAGTTCCACCTGGACTTCAATGCAACTCTCCTCCAGGTGCAGGATGCCGATGCATCGCTTGCCGGTGTCCAGATTGCCCCTGCTACTGTCCTCTTCCCGTTCGTTGCCGGCTCTTACTACAACGAGGGCGGCACTGACCTTTACCACTACAGCTACTCGTCGGCCAGCGGTGGCTACTTCATTGCCCGGTGCCGGGCAGACAACACTGCTGGTACTATCGACTACGCCATCGTCCTGCTTGCCCCGGAGGGTGACAGTGACAACTCGGGATCAGCCGACTCCACCGGTGCCACTGTGGCCACGATATCCTTCTCTACCCTTGACGAAGGTGAGGCCAGCATAGGCTTCACTTATACCCCGAAGCTGGCGGAAAGCTCAGGCACTCCCATCCCGGTGGACAGCTTCGCCGGTGCCGCTGTTACCCTGCAGGTCCCACCGCCGGAGGTTTCCGATATCGTCATCAGCAATGTCGGTGACTTGAGCTTCACCGTATCCTGGGTGACCAACGTGGACACCACCGGCCAGGTCAAGTGGGACACTTCCACGGGTAGCATGGGCAATGTCGCCTATGACGACCGCGGTGAGACAACAGAGGATAATACTCACCGTGTCACCGTCTCCGGTCTGACGGCAAATATACTCTACTACTTCGATGTTGTCTCTGCCGAGACCACGGATGACAATGCCGGTGCTCACTTCAATGTCACCACCGGTCCCAGCCTGGCATTCACCATGCCGAAGATGGTTAGCGGCAAGGCATACCAGATGGACGGGACTACCCCGGCACAGAATGTTATCATCTACGTCAGGATAGGTACCGTCAGTTCACAGGTACTTTCCAGCCTGACCGATTCCACCGGCACGTGGGGTCTGGACATCGCCCCGGCCAGGGCTGCGGACTTCCAGAGCTATTACTCGCATACAGATAACGACGTACTGGTTGTTGACGGCCAGGGTGGTGCCCATGGCACCGCTTCCATAACAACAACCGTTGGCACCGCCCTGGTGGCTGCCCCCGACCTGGTACTCGTGCCCAACTGGGCCCCGACTGTTGAGAACGTCACCGCATCGCAGGATACCGGTACCGGAATAGTCTCCATCGAGTACGATGTCTCCGACCAGGATGAAGACGATACCAGTGCTGATGTGAGCTTCGCCTTCTGGAACGGCACCGCCTACGCCACCTGCACCACGATTACCGGTGACGATACCAAGACTATGTCCACCACGGCAACTCATTATACGGCCACCTGGGACGCCCAGGCAGACTTCAATAGCCAGTACCTGGCCGATGCCAAGCTCAAAGTCATCGCCGATGACGGTAACGTCGCCGGCGTCGGTGAGGGCATCAGCGCCGACTTCACCCTGGATACCAGGGGACCCACCGGTGTCGCCCCGAGTTCACCTGCCGACGGGACCATTGAGGTCGAGCTCAGCCCCACCTTCATCGCAATTGCCGCAACTGACTCCAGCGAGCCGGTCACCTACAACTTCGTCGTTGCCCGGGATGCGGGCTTCACCACCGGAGTCCAGGAGAGCGGCTGGCTGGCCAGCACTTCCTGGGTGCCTACAACCCGCCTGCAGGCCCCGGAGATTACGCACTGGTGGAAGGTAGAGGCCAAAGACAGCTTCGGCAACACCAGTGAAAGCGCTGCCTTCACCCTCACCACGCTGGCGGTTATTCCCGTGGACGTCGACCTCGTTGACGGCTGGAACATAATGGCACTCGCCGTAGAGCCGGCAACACCCCTCACCGCATCTACTCTGTCAGCAGACATTAACGACCAGGGTGGTAGTGTCTCGCAAGTATTCTGGTGGAACGCCGCCGCCGGTAGCTGGGACTTCTACCTGGTCGACGCCCAGTACGGAACGGACTTCGATATCGAAATCGGTTATGGCTACCTGCTCAAGAACGCCGGTGCTACCACCTGGACCTACTGGGGCGCACCACCAACAATGGACTACCACGCCACGGTGGAACCCAGAATTACCAATGTCGCCGATAAGTCCTTCTCGGTGTCCTGGATCAGCCAGAGCGCGGAGCAGGGACAGGTCAACTACGGTATCAGCCCGGATACGCTGGACCGTACTGCCTACGATGACCGCAGTGAGGCGACACAGGATGACACTCACCACATCACTATCGCCGCTCTGAACGCAAACACGGCCTACTACTTCGAGGTCGTCTCCGGTGGCATCACCTATAACGACGGTGGTGCGCCGTTCGAGGTCACCACCGGTCCCAGCCTGGCATTCACCATGCCGGAGATGGTCAACGGGCAGGTCTTCAAGGCAAACGGAACCACCCCGGCAGAAGGCACCATCATCTATGCCCGGATTGGCACCTCCAGCTCGCAGATGCTGTCCAGTCTGGCTGATACCACCGGTACCTGGGGTCTGAATATCGCCCCGGTAAGGACGATTGACTTCCAGGAATACTACACCCATGTCGACACCGACGACCTCAGTATACAGTTCCAGGGCGCCTCTAACGGCACCGGTTCTCAGATAGTGACCATCGAGACCGCCAAGACAGGAGCGCCGGCGGTTACGGTATCACTGAGCGCCGAGGTAGCCCTTGTTGATGGCTGGAACCTGATAGGCTTGCCCGTTGAGCCGGCCACCAGCTTCACGGCCAGCACCATGGCTGCGGATATCAATAGTCAGGACGGTGGTGTATCCCAGGTCTTCTGGTGGAATGCCTCTGGCGGTAGCTGGGACTTCTACCTGGTCGACGCCCAGTACGGCACGGACTTCGCCATTGAGATGGGCGAGGGCTACCTATTGAACAACTCCACTCCGGTCAACTGGACAGTAGCCGGTAACTAGAGAGTGGCACAATAAATGCGCAGGAGGTAAAACAAAGTGAGATTCCTGGTTGCGGCCATTGGGGGCTAAAGATAAGAATGCCCTCCGTAATGGCCGCAACCAGACCAGATTTACTCTACGGATGGAGGCAATACCACGACTAGAATCACTGGCACAAAGAGACAGCATCTCACCGTTATCATCGGACTGGTACTGTCCTTCATATTTCTGCTTCCGGCCAGCCCCGGCCTGGCCACCGGACTGGACCACGAGGCAAGCAACCTGCGAGACAAGGGCTTCACCATATCCTGGACCAGCCAGGATATCGAACCGGGCCAGGTCAACTACGGTACCAGCCCCGACGCCTTGACTGATACCGCCTACGATGACCGGGG
>DAOUVG010000077.1 GCA_030667735.1 Dehalococcoidales bacterium | reverse complement strand
TGCCTGCCTGACTCCTGACCACGAATCCGGCGGCTCCGGTGCGCGCCAGCGCAGTTCACCAACCGGTGGCTTTGCAAAGGGCACACCCAGAAATGTCGCGATATCGCTCTTGCCCGGGGTGTGCATCCAGGAGCCTTCCAGGACTCCGCAGTCGGTGGTCACCCTGGGTGCTTTGCTGCTCTCACTCATTGAACTCTCCTCTCTGATGATGAGCGTCAGCCAGATGCACAGTGGAAGCACTGGCTTTGACTGCCGGGACACCACAGTATACATGAATCTGTATTGTGAATCGACAATTCATCTTATTGTGCAGGGCATTGACCATTACATCGTTTCGTTCAACCGGGTAATATTGAACAAAACTTCACCCAATGGTTGAAAGAGAACAATTTGGGAACTGTGTGTTATAATATCGGGCATATCGATAAATGATAACCTTGGGATCTTGCGCCGACTATTTTAGATGAAATATATCTGAGGAGGAAAACATGGCATATCCGGAAATAGACTTGAATTTGACCGATGAACAGAAAGCCTTGCGGGCTATGGTCAAGAAATTCGGTGCGGAAGTCATGCGACCGGCCGGTATCGAATTGGATAAACTCGGCGATCCGGCGGATGTCATCGCCGATGAATCGATTCTCTGGGACGTGTTCAAGAAGTTCCGGGAACTCGGCCTGCATACGACGGGCTTTTCAAAATCCATCGGCGGCATGGCAGAAGATATGGATCCCATGATGGGAATACTACTCCTTGAGGAAATGGGTTATGCAGATGCGGGCTTGACTATCAGTCTATATGTTGCGAGTATGCCTTTTGCCTTCTGCCAGTTCCTACCGGTGCCTGAACTGCGGGACCTGGCGCGCCAATATGTAGAAGACAAGGACTGCAAGTTGATCGGGTGCTGGGGTATCACCGAACCCGACCATGGCGGTGATTGGTCCCTTGGTGGTGACAAACCGGAATGCGGGCCTTCTCTAAGAGGTATATTGAAGGGCGACGAGTTTATCATCAATGGTCAGAAATCCGCCTGGGTCAGCAACGGCACGATCGCCACCCATTCATTACTCCATGTGGGCCTTGATCCATCCCGGGGCATGCGGGGCCAGGGCATAGCCATATGTCCACTGGATCTGCCGGGTATCACCAGAGGCAAACCCCTGGACAAGATTGGACAGCGACCCTTGAACCAGGGAGAAATCTTCTTTGATGACGTTCATCTACCCAAGGAATACATGATCATGACGCCCAGGCCTGCCTCGGAAAGCGCCGGTGGAGGCGGCGGTTTGTTCGGCGGTGGTGGTGGGATCCCTATGGGCAGTATGGCTGTCATGTTCGGCGGTCTGGCCCGTGCGGCACTCGATGAAGCGATTAAGTATGCAAAAGACAGGATTCAGGGTGGTGTACCGATTATCGAACATAAGAACATCAAGTTGAAGCTCTTCGAAATGTTCATGATGACGGAATCTGCCCGCAGTCTCTCTCGCAGACTTCAGTTGTATAATACCATGAGTGGATCGTCCTCTATGCTCCATACGATGGCAGGAAAGTGGATGTCTACGGAAACGGCTTTCAGGGTAGCCAGTGAAGCAATTCAAATCTTCGGCGGTAACGGTCTGAGTAGGGAATATGCCATTGAAAAGATATTCCGGGACGCGCGAGCGGCCATGATCGAAGACGGCACCAATGAAGCATTGGCCCTGTCCGTGGTCGACGATCTGTAAGCCAAACCGGATATGTATTTCAAACCTTAGCTTTGGTAATATGGGAGGACCTAAGAGACGCCAATTGAGTTTCCTGGTCCTAGTGTAGTGCTTCTAACGGTACGTCAGTTTGCCGAGACTTCGAAAGTAGGTCTCAGTCGAGCCGTCCTTTCTAAGGGTTTGGGGTCAGCATCTCATACATAATAACGGTATTTACGAAACACTACACTAGCAGGTTGCTGAAAAACCCTTTCGACCATCCCCCTGACCCCCTTCCTAGCCAGGAAGGGGGTAAAGATTGTATCTGGGGGACACCCCCAGACCCCTGCCAAAGAGGCTTCACCTCTCTGGACTCTCCTTTTTCATCACCCTGCTAGTGGCCTTCACGCTTAACCTTCAATGTCAACCCTTCATTCCCTATGATTTCCACATTCTCGTCAAACTCTATATTGTCATCGAGAGATTCAGCGTTCCAGTATTCGCCCTTAACAATGATAGTTCCAGATGGAGTTAGCGGTTCCACAACTCTGCCCCGTGCGCCTACCATTCCTTCCCGACCGGTAATCTGCTTCCTGTGGAAACTGGGTATCACCGCGATATGTATCATAATAACCAGGATACCGACTATTATCCCTCCACCAATCATAACCGGTAAAGGAACTTGTATCTCCAGATAATTTAATATCAGTAGAATAACCACTATAACTGCCGCTTCGTCCAGCAGTAATATCAGGACTTTAGCCCCATCCTTAATGGTTCGTAACATCAGCTTTGAGTCAATCTTCTTGTTCATCGATAGTAATCATACATCGCGGGAAAGATTCAATTTCCTGAGACCATCTTTAATTATAGCGCCCCCACAATATGGTTGGTCAAGGTCAGGCTTCAATGTCAGTACAGGCCGTGCCAAAATGGATAGAACCTTCAGGTCACATTCAGACGTTTTGTATGGTAGCCCACGGTTCGTGTGATAGTATTAGGCATTAGCAGTCCCATACAGGTGCTAACCTGCTCTGGAGGTTATTGTACTGGTAAGACATTGTTATCATGGGGTAGATTGATATTCTTTCTAGTATTCATAAATAATTAACTTACGGGGTAAAAACAAAAATGAAAAAGGACATATTACAAACAATCGGAGACACTCCTCTTGTCAGGATAAACAGGTTAAACCCGAATAGGAACACAACAATATATGCGAAGCTTGAAGGATTGAATCCAACAGGAAGCATCAAGGATAGGATTGCACTATGTATGATTCAACAAGCTGAAACAGAGGTCAAACTAACAAAAGGGAAAACAATCATTGAGCCGACATCCGGAAATACAGGGGTGTCATTAGCGATGATTGGAAAGGTAAAAGGGTATGAAGTTGAAATAGTCATGAGTGATGCAGTCTCCGTTGAAAGAAGGCAAATGATCAAAGCATTCGGTGCAAAAGTGACTTTGACAGAAGGCAAATTGGGGACGGACGGAGCCATCAGAAGAGCGATAGAATTGGTTAGAGAACATCCTGATAAGTATTTCATGCCGGACCAGTTTTCTAATGAATATAATAAGATTACACATTACAGGACAACAGGAGAAGAGATCTGGAAACAAACAAATGGTAAGATAGACTACTTTGTTTCATCTCTCGGAACCTCGGGTACAATCATGGGTGTGGGAATGGTTCTTAAGGAATACAATCCACAAATCAAGGTGGTTAGTGCACATCCGGTAAAGGGACACTATATCCAGGGACTGAAGAATATGGAAGAAGCAATAGTCCCGTCATTATATGATCCATCACAGATTGACATCACAATCATGGTCGAGACGGAAGTAGCATATGAGACGACAAGGCAAATCGTAGAAAAGGAAGGAATCTTTGTTGGTATGAGTAGCGGTGCTGCCATGTATGCGACAATTCAACTCGCCATGAAAATAGAATCGGGAATAATAGTGGTCGTCTTCCCGGATAGGGGAGAAAAATACTTAAGCACAAACTTGTTCAAGAAATAGAAGATACGGGTACTACTCATTCTTAGTTGTCGCCTTATCGCCAGAAAGTCCCTTTAGACCAGACCGCTATTTCCACAAATTGCATACAATAAAGCGACACAAAGTATCACTTCTCGCTCAATATCTTGCTGCTAGAATTGACTACCTTGCTGATTTCGGTCATGGAATCAAGAGAGCGGCCGGAGGCGGCAAGGACATCGGCCCGTGCCAGGTCGCCATCGATATCCGATTTGCGTCCTTCAGGTACCGCTTCGGATGTTATTGCGGCCAGCAATCTCCTTTCGGCGGCCCGGTTACTGCCAATGTAAGGAAGACGATCATACCAGAGCAGGCACTCCTCCCAACTGTCAAAACTATGACGTTTCCCTGTCATCCCCGCAATCTCATGACCCAACTCCTTCGCCCTGTTGACTGCCTGGTCCAGGTCAAAGCGCGTGGCTGGCACTGGTTCAAGAGCGCGCATCTGCATGACCTGGAAGAAGTGATATACCGGCCGAAGGCCGAACGCGAGACCGTTTCCGGTCCCGCCGGCAATGGCTATACCGAATGCGGGCAGGCCCATAAGCGGTCTTGACATGGCGAACACTCGGAACATCTTGAGGAATAGATATCTGACCATGGCACTGGTGTCCATCCAGTATACCGGTGTACCCAGGACCAATCCGCCGCAGTTCAAGATTTTCTGACTGAGTATCTCGAAGTTCTCGTCTTCATAGGTGCATTTCAGGTTTTTCAGACACACCCAGGGCAGACAATCACGGCAAGCGTTAACAACGTAATCGGACATCTGCACCAGCTCGACGGCCGCACCAGCCTGGGCTGCGCTTTCCAGTGCAGCGCTCACAAGTTGATTGGTCAGACCTTCCTTATTTGGGCTGCCGACCAATCCCAGGACTGTTCTGTCCCCACTCATAGGACACCTCCTATAGTAACGTAGAAATCACCAGGCATTCCGAGATGACGTAGTCTCACTGTACTGAATCTCTCGGCGACCGCGTTGGACTGGCTGCTTACGCCTCAGCAACGAGCCGTTTGCCCAGGTCGTACGCTCTCTCCATCAACCCGGCGTTCCCCCTGACCTCACCCGGCATCGTTGCGCTCCCATGTACCATCCCGACAATGCGGGACCCGGTTGCCCTGAAGGCGTCCTGGAACATCCGCAAAGCGTTCACGGCACCGGAATCGAATGCGTCCGCACCGCCGTACACCAGCACAATCCCGACCCGCATCCGCCCCAGAGCGTTGTAACCAGGCTTCGCGATGGCATAGCATCGGTCGATGAAGAGCTTGGTCTGGGCGGTTACGGAGTACCAGTAGACCGGACCGGCTATCACCATGGCGTCTGCCTGGCGGATAGCCGTATACAGGTCCTGCATGTCGTCTTTGATGTGGCAGTCCCTCCCGCTCCCCTTCTGGCACGCATCGCAGCCATCACAGGGCTTGATGTCCATCTCGTGGAGGTTGAACGTCTGTACTTCTGCCCCTGTCGCCCGAACCCCCTCCGCGACCTGCTCCGCCAGCGCGGCGCTGTTGCCGTTCTTCCTAGGGCTACCTACAACGATAACTGCCCTCTTTGCACTCATAATGTCCATCCTTTCTGGTTGTCCTGGCTGCCTGGTATCGTGTATTACTTCCGGAACCTGTCATGGCAGACGATATCTTCAAGAGCCCTCCGTGGCTTTGCTTCCGGTATTGTCTTCGGGAAGCCCAGTGTGAGGAGGGCAGCAATAACGTATTCATCAGGAACACCCAGGACTCTCTTTGCTATCTCCTGGTCAAAGCCCCCAATCCAGCAGGTTCCCAGTCCTTCGTCCACGGCAACAAGCGTCATATGGTCAAGAGCTATGGCCAGGTCCACGGGATAGGCTGGGACCCCGTTGGGCATGTGGTACTCCGGTTTCGTCCCTACTGCCGCTATGATTACGGGGGCGGTGGCAAGGTGTAGCTGATGTCCCGCCGCCTGAGCCAGCTCACGGCGCTGCTCCTTGTCACGCACCACGATGAAGCTCCTGTCCTGACTGTTCCTCGCCGACGGGGACAGACGAGCTGATTCCAGTATCCCTGTCAGTTTACCCTCCGGCACCGGCTTGTCCTCGTAGTCCCGGACGCTCCTCCTGTTTCTGATTGCCTCCATCACTTCCATCTGGTTATCCCTCTGGCTATATTTGGTGAATCTAAAGAGAGTATACCCTAGTCGTGTTCGCTGCGCCACTACCGGAGCAGGATGCAGTCCTGCATCAGATCACCCGGAGCAAGCCTGCTTACCGCCGGGGAATAGGGATAGCTACAAGAAATCCTGATATGCGTGTTTCGACACCGCGACTGCACTATGGGCCTAATATCGGCAGCAATAGAAAGAGGGGCACCAGGTTGAACCCCATGTGCCCCTCTCTTCCTGCCTGAGATAGTGGTTACTTCTTGTCTTTTTCCGGCTTGATGACCAGATCACTATACGCTACAAAGTAGACATTATCACTATTTTTGAAAGTGAGATATACCCCCGTGCTGTCCGCAGTCAACTCCAACTCCTGGGTCTGGAAGTGATACACAACGTCCTTTATCCCGTCATCATCAACCTCTTCCGGTGAACCTGCCATGTCCAGGGCCGGTGCATCGGCAAATACAACACTATTCCAGTCTATGGTCGCAACATCGAGGTTGTACCCTTCGCAATCGCCGCCCAGTATCGCCACCGGGACCTTGCCCTTGCTCTTCAGATTGATCGGGTTAAGACCGTCGCCCGGCTTTATTTCTATGTGGGCTATCCTGGCTGAGACGGTATAGACGGTGCTGGTTTCTCCGAACCCTCCGTCTTTATCGGTGACGGTAACGGTGATAGTGTAACCACCCGGGACGAAGTACTGATGGCCGCCGGTTACCGTGCCTGAGCCGTCTTCCTCCGTGATAACACCGGCTTCCGAGCCATCGCCCCAGTCTATTGTAGCCGTATGGGTATCAAGAATACCGGGATCGGTAAATCCGACAATCAGCTCATATGTATCGCCTGATAACCCTTCTGAAACATCTACGTCATCTACCGTCGGTACCACGTTGTTGACGGTGATGGTAGTGGTGCCGGTACCCACACCGGTATCATCGTCAGTCACTTCGATGGTGACGGTGTAGACATCGTTGTCGTCATAGGTATGGCTCAGGCTGAAGGTCTTGTCTGTAAGACTCAGCGGCTGAACGCCTGAACCGTCACCATAGTCAACCGTGGCCGTCCATGTATCGGCACCGGGGTCGGTGAAGGAGCCGGAACTTGAGAAGGTATCACCCTCATCGATAGTGGCTTCAGACCCGGCATCCACCTCCGGTGCCACGTTGTTGACGGTGACGGTAGTGCTGGC
>DAOUVG010000289.1 GCA_030667735.1 Dehalococcoidales bacterium | reverse complement strand
TAGAGGGATGGTGCCAATCGAGGGTATCCCGGACTTTGTAGGGACGCCGAACACCTACCTGAAACCGATAGCCATTAACCTGACCGAGGGCGATTTTTTCATTATCGCCAGTGACGGCATCCTTTCGATACGGGGGAATGATAGAGAGAGGGCGCTGAAGGATGTTCTCCGGGAACGCGTCGACGGTGACCTGCAGGACTTTGCTTTTCGGGCTATCCGGGACTCCAACCGTTACCTGGAAGAGAGAATCTACGACCGCACGCTGAACCGGTTTGGCGGCAGTGACAATGTTTCCGCCCTGCTCGTTTATCCCGAGGGATTAGCTGACATCAGTCCACGGGAGAGCTTCATCCTGGGAGGCTACATTCAGCATCACCGTTCCTGATACACACCGGATGCGTACCTTTTGGTCAGGCTTCCCGCAGATACCGGATTATCTCACGCAGGTTCGGCGTTTTCCCGTACATCAGCACGAAGACACGGAATACCTTGGCGGAGAACCAGAGCCCGCCGACTATGCTGACAACCATCAGGCATATGCTCAGCGCCAGTTCCCAGGCGGGAATCTCAGACAGGCCCAGTCGAAGGAAGACCGTCATCGGCGCGGTCAGCGGAAACATGGTCATTATCATGCTAAGAATGTGGTCAGGATTCTCCCGCAGGAAGATGAGGAATATATAGAAGGGCAGTATGGAGGGAAGGATGAAAAACACTGTCATCTGCTGGCTCTCTTTGGCGTTGGCTCCGATGGCACCGACCCCCGCCTGAAGGACAGCGAAGAGCAGATAGCCCAGCACAAAATAGAGAATACCGAGTATCATCATGTTATCCGGTATCTGAATGCCGGCAAGCGCGCCGCCCACCGTCTCAGAAGTCAGGCGGGTCAGGACCATCATCGAAGCCAGCCAGATTACAATCTGCAGCAGTCCGGCAACGCCCAGGCCAAGCACCTTCCCCGTCAGTAACTGCCGGGTGGAGACCGAGGATAGCAGGATTTCCATGACCCGGTTCTCTTTTTCTTCTCCCAGTCCCTGCAGCAGGAAGCCGGACGTCATCCCGATGGACATTACCAGCAGGAAACCGAACACCATCGGGGCGAGGAAAGCCGCGAAACCGCCCTGCTCGCTGGCGATGTCGCCCTCTTCGTCCAGCAGGAAGCTCTGGAGCCACATCGGCGATTTCACCCTGTCCGCAATCTCCCGGGCGGTCTGCCCCTCCAGGAGGTTACTTTGCAGGAAGACACTCATCGCCCACTGCGTTGTTCCGGATACTTCCAGTTCCTTTGCCATCGTATATCTTGGTATCAGTCCGCGGGACACGTACTCCCCGGGGATAACGAAGTACTCGTCAATGTCATCTGCCAGCAGGGCCCGGGTTGCCTCGTCACGTGTTTCGTACGGCACGAAGGTGATGTCTCCCTGGGTGGTATAGCCTTCAAAGCCACCAAGCTCATCCACGTAACCTATCAGTGGACTGTCAGCATCCGATGAGCCGCTGACATTCTGGGCAATCTGATAGATGCCGATGCCGAGAAAGCCCATCAGCGGGAAGAGGATGGTCAGGATAATAAAGCTTGTCCTCTTCACCACCTGCAGGAACTCGTGCTTTACTATCAGCAGTGTCTTGTTCATTACCCTTCTTCAACTACCTGAAGGAATATATCATGCAGCGGAGGAGTGGCTACCTCAAAACGATTCACCACGATACCCTGGCTCACCAGTTGAGCCAGCACCTGCTGCGGCGCTGTCCCGGTCTCAAGGAAGAGCTCAACATACCCGTCGTGGTCCTGCCTCCTGACTACGCCGGTCACCTCACCCAACTCCCACTCATACTCAACCACGACAGAGTTGTTCCGATACCGTTCCTTTATTTCAGCCAGGTTCCCGTGAAGAACCGTACGTCCGTCATCCATCATCAGTATGCGGTCGCAAAGCTCTTCCACCTCGTTCATTCTATGCGTGCTCAGGATGATGGCTTTCCCCTGGTTTCTCATCTCAAGCACCATGTCTTTGATAAGCTGGGTATTGACCGGGTCCAGATTGGCGAAAGGCTCATCGAGGACGACCAGTCGGGGTCCATGGATGATGGTGACCAGGAACTGGATAAACTGCCCCATGCCGCGGCTCAGTTCTTTTATCTTCTTGTTACGGTGTGGCAGCATGTCTATTCTTTGCAGAAGCTCTTCCGCTTTCTGCGCGGCGCTTTGTTTGTCCATACCCTTGAGAGTGGCGAGGTATATCAGCGTGTCCACTACCTTCATGTTCAGGTAAAGGCCTCTCTCTTCAGGCAGGTAGCCGACGAGGTTTTTGGCGGCTTCGCTTAATACCTCACCGAGTATGGCAACCTTCCCGGAGTCCGGTTTGACCAAATCCATCATCATCCTGATGGTGGTGGTCTTGCCGGCACCATTGGGGCCAATCAGGCCGAACACTTCGCTGCTGTTCACGTCAAAGGAGACGTCATTGACCACGGTACGGTCACGATAGGCTTTAATTACATGGTTGACTTCAACTATAGACAAAACAGGAATGCTCCACAATCACACGGGTTACACTTTGTTTAGGAAATGCAGGTGCACCTTGTTTACGAAGTTCTGTGCCTTTCTTCATCTGCTTAGACTAGCAGGGTGTTAAAAACCCTTTCGACCAACCCCCTGACCCCCTTCCTAGCCAGGAAGGGGGGAAATATTATATCTGGGGGACACCCCCAGACCCCTACCATAGGGGGTTTCGGCCCCTCTCGGAAGAGGGGTGCCCCCTCTGGACTCCCCTTTTTCAGCACCCTTTTAGTGGCAACGCTAATAATT
>DAOUVG010000153.1 GCA_030667735.1 Dehalococcoidales bacterium | reverse complement strand
GCCGGGTCATGAAGTCGACGTAGTTGCTCATCCTTATCTGGGGTTCAGCTACCTCAGTACCGAAGGTCAGCAGGAATCCGACAGCGGGGGGTAACAGGTAGTAGTAGGCAAACAATATACCGCCGGCGAACATCACCGTGATTACCGGCAGCAGGATGAAGACACTCTTTCTTTCCTGCCGGGTGAGTGCCGGGATGACAAACATCAGGAACTGGTAGATGAGGAAAGGCATCGATATGATGATTCCGCCCACCAGTGATATCTTCATGAAGGTGGTGAAACCCTCGGTCATCTCGATGAAGATAAGGTCAATATCGCCGGCGGGCGCCTTGAGGATTTCGAAGATTTGCTCGACAAAGAAGAAGCAGACAAAGGCAGCAATAACTACTACGAGGACACTCCAGAGGAGTCGCCGTCTTAGTTCCCGAAGGTGGTCGAGAACGGAGGTCTTCTGCTCATCGTTCGTTTCCTGTGTCACCGAATACCTGTGTCGGGTAACGTTTTCGTCGTGCCGGTCTCTTATAAGGGCGTACTAGTCCTGTTTGCCGGTCTTGGTACCGTCCTGCTTGTCCTTGTCCTCCATTTCCAGTTCCCTGGTTACGGCAGAGGTCAGGTCAAACGACGTCTTCTTGATAGTGCGCATGATTTTGCCCAGTGACCGTCCCAGCCCGACGATCTTGTTAGGGCCGACAACCAGCACCGCCACGAGGAGTATCATCAATATTTCAGATGTGCCTATCGACAGGAAGTCCATAGTGTCCTCTTTGCCGGGCGCGTGCTTAATCCTTGCCGTGCAGGAGTACCGTGGAACGCGGTGCCGTCGTCAGGGAAGGAGTATTCTCCTAACCGGCCTTGCTGGCTGTTTTCTTTCGTTTTGTGGTCTTCCTGGGCTTGGCCTCGACTACTTCCTCTTCTTCAGCGACATCTTCCTCGCCGCTCTGTCCCCGTCGGAAAGCGCGGAGTCCCTTGCCCATCGCAGAGCCTACCTGGGGGAGCTTTCCAGCTCCGAAGAGTATCAGGACTATGAATACAATGAGGCCAATCTCCAGCGGTCCCGGTCTAAACATCTGTTCTGCCTCCTGCTGTACAAATTACGTCTCAAAAGCCGCCATGAGACCTGTATAACTATTATAACCAGATTATACCATCTTGGCTAGCTATTAGTTGATGGGGTCTCTATATTTCCCGAAGTGACCGGCCAGATAGACATACCAGAACATGAAGTAATAACCTTCAGGTTTAACGGAAGTGTTTGTCTGGATGAAAGCAGGTTGCCTGCACTTAGAGCTTTGCCCGCGGTATACCCTCTGGCGTATCCGGTTTCTGCTACGCCATCAGCCAATAGCGAGATACCCGTACTCCCGGGCCTGTGCATCCAACTCGTAGGTCAGCAGGCGTTCCAGAGAAACCTCAACCTCGCTCCCGGCCTTCCGTAAGTCGATTGCCTTCAGGTAGCGCTTGCATTTCTCACACACGTAGAGGCGGTAAACCTCATCGTCATCCGAGTAAAACGAGAGGTTATTCTGGTCTTGATTCTGGCAGTAGGGACACTGGAGTCGCTGAAAGAGCCATTCGGTATCGCAGCGGGAACAGAGCAGCCAGCGAGCACCGTTCTCCGGTTCAAGATAGGCGAAGTCCGGAGTACCGCCACAGATGGGGCAATAACTGCGTCGCCAGGTCTCCTGCTCAACGAAACCGATGAGTGCCCCTGCGTGGTCCATCAGAAATGGTTTGACCGCGGCGTGTATCAGTTCTCTGATGATGTCCTGGCTGATGGCTTCGGTAGGTGGCAGGTCTTCACCAGCATACCAGGCTTCAATGAAATCCCGGGAGACCAGTTTCTCGGGTGGCGATTCTATCAAGGCCTCAGGGGTAATGCCGATGAAATGGGAGAATTCGCTGAAGACGCCGGTGACTTCTCGAAGTGTGTTCTGAAAGAGTATCAGGTCGAAGGTGAATTCCGAAGCCTCTAAGAGCGGCTTTCCCTGTCTCAACCTCACCATAGAGGCATCACGTGTCAGACCGGGGATGGGTTTCTCCAGTTGGTCCCCAACCCCGGCCTGAATTTGCAATATCTTGTGATAGAACTGCAGCAGTTCAGGTAGCTTTCCCTCTTTCTTTTCCAGTTCGTCCAGCTTCTGAATGATGCGTTCTAATGTCACTGGTACTAGGCTCCTTTAGGTTTCTTTTTTGATGCCTCTTTGAACCATTTGCCATGATGAGATTGGGCGTATTCGGCTGATACCGTGCCCTTGGTGATGGATTTCCAGGCTTCCGTCATAAGTGGATGGATAACACCCAGATAGATGTGGACGAAAAGCATACACCCCGTGACGATGAAAGCAACATCATGGACGAATACCATCCACTGGAATGATGCTGCCGGTAGAACGTCCTTAAGGAACCACATGAATATACCGGTGAGCACGAATAGTGCTCCAAAAACAAGTACTATGAACCACCACATCTTCTGTCCGGTATTCATGTGCCCCTGGGGAGGCATTTTGCTTTCGTCATTGAAGAAGTAGTAACCCGGGGCCGCTTTAAGCCAGTTGAGGTCCTCTGCACCCCAGGTGAAAGCCTCCTTGATTCCCTTCTTGGCGGCTTCCCAGTTGAAAAGAACATAGAGAACCGGGGCCACGACAAATATAACGGCAGCAATGCGATGGAGGAGACGAGTCCAGCCCCCCTGGGCAAGGAAACCAAGTTGAGGGATGAACAGGACCAGTCCGGTGAGAAACAGGACTACGAACGCGGCGGTGTGAACGTGGTGCAATGCACGCGTCGCTTTACGATATCTTACGACTTCTTTAGCCATGTCATTCCTCCTTCTTAACGGTCTGCTCTTTGCGTATTTTGGCTTGGCGGGCAACCAGATAGTTCAAGCCGAGTCCGACAATGGTTACTCCGCCCATTATCCATCCAAGTGGCTGAATGACATCCTTCCATGCAATAGCCACGCCTGGAACCTTGGGGTCAACCGGCAGCCCGTAGGCATCCGGGGAATCTTCCAGGACGTATAGTACGTGCAGACCATTCAACTCAGTCTCACCGAAAAGGTTTGCGTTATTGGACCCGGCAGTTTTCAGAGTCTGCACTCGCTGCTTACCTATAGCTACCAGTTTATCACGGTCATCGTATAGCAGTGCCCCGGTGGGACAGGTTGTGACACAGGCGGGTTTTTCACCGGCCTCGATGCGGTTCAACCCGGGAGTAGTGCAAAATGTACATTTGTTCATTGTGGACAGGCCGGTTATTACGTTACGTTCAGTTCGAGGCACATCAAAGGGGCAGAATTCCACGCAGTAACCGCAACCCGTGCAGAGGTCCCTGTCGTAGGCAACGAAGCCATCACGCCCGTCATAAAATAGGGCGCCGGAAGGGCAGACCTTAACACAAGAAGCATCAGTACAGTGCATGCAAGCACGACGGGTAAACAGCCAGTCAATGCCGACATTCTTAGGTACCTCTGTGAACTTTATCTTCATCCTGGTATTTGCAGAGAGGTCAGGCGGATTTTCATAAGTTCCCCTGTTGGTGGTCTCTTCCACTTCCAGTTCGTTCCACTGCTTGCAAGCCACCTGACATGCTCTGCAGGCCGTACACCTTGTGGAGTCGTACAGTATTGCAGTAGCCATTCTAGGCCCTCCTTATGTTACACAGGAAAGTCTTGTATTCGGGGATGCTAGTGTTGGCGTCACCAACATGCGGAGTAAGGATATTGCCGCTGTCACCCGTGGACATCCCGCTGTATCCCCAGTGATTGAGTATGCCAATTTGGTGGATGGTCTTCCCACCCACCTGCAGTGGTTGTAAGCGCCTGGTGACTACGGCCACTGCTCCAACTTCTCCTCGTGCTCCACTGACAATGACCTTGTCTCCGGCCTTGATGTCTTTCTCCTCAGCCAGTTCCTCGTCCATTTCGATATACATCTCCGGCATCAACTCCACCAGCCAGGGGAGGTTTCTTGTCATGATACCGGTCTGCCAGTGTTCGGTGCAGCGGTACGTAGTACCTACATAGGGGAACTTGTCGGGCGTACCTCGCTCGTTCCGGTATTTCCCGATGAAGGCACAGGGGTTGCTCTTGGTACCTGACATCAGGTTCCTGTCCAGCGGGCTTTCCCACGGCTCGTAGACCTCAGGCAAGGGTCCCTCAGCAAGACCGTAGCCCCAGAGACGTGCTATACCTTCCGGTTTCATAATGAAGGGTAGGTACTTTGCTCCTTCGGCAGCCTGGTTAATAGGTGCCCAGCCGCCGTCGGGAATGTCACCTTTCCATTTGGTCACGCTGTCATAATCGAGGATGACCGGGTGCTCGCTGTCCCACGGGTTGCCATCAAGGTCCACCGATGCCCGGTTGTAGATAATGCGCCGGTTAAGCGGCCAGCACCAGGACCACTCGGAGTACAGGCCGATTTGCCTGGGATGTGCGTCTACGGGGTTCCGTCTCTGGCACTTGTTACCGTCGTCTTCGGTGTACTGGTTACAATAAAGCCAGTTACCGGATGAAGTAGAACCATCATCCTTAAGAGCACCAAAGCTGACGGCGAGTTTACCGGTGGTCAGGTCGTAGCCATTGATTTCCCTGGCTATCATATCGGCAGTGACATGCCCGTAATCCCATTCCAGGTCGATTACAGTCTGGCGTCCGGGTGCACTGGCGTCCGCCTGGTAGAGTTCTTGAATCTTGCTCATGAGGATACTCATGATTTCCAGGTCAGGTTTGGCCTCTCCCAGCGGCTCTACTGCCTTGTAGCGCCACTGCGCCCAGCGGCCGCTGTTGCTGAT
>DAOUVG010000011.1 GCA_030667735.1 Dehalococcoidales bacterium | reverse complement strand
TAGAGGACATAGCTTCTAGTGCTCCCCTTTCACCACAGTATACAGTCTGAGTGGCGGTCTATAAAAGTCTCCCTGCGGTTGCCCCTTCCCGGGTGGCGTCATGCACTCTGCGGATGCCGTGAGCGTCTCCTGCCAGGTGTATCTCCTTCACTTTATCCTTAAGTGCGTGATACAGGGCATTGTCTTCCTGTCCGCCGCAGGCGATAACCACGGTATCTACTCCGCTGATTCGACGCTCTTCCCCGGTGAAGATATTGTGGGTAAGGACACTATCCCCGGAAATCTCCCTTACCCAGGTATGTGGCGTAAGCACAACCCCTTTACTGAAGAGGCGCTGGTAGAGAATCTGCTTGGTGCATGGTTCCAGCGTGCCCCCGCAATGGTACTCCCGGGATATCACCTCAACCCTCTTACCGAGGTCGGCCAGGAAGTCAGCGGTGCTCAACGCCTGAATATGCTCGTCACCCCCGATGATGACTACATTGTCTCCTGCAACAACGCCGCCGCGAAGAACCTGGCGTGTTTCGCAGACATTGTCGCTATCGATACCGGGAATATCAGGGATATGAGGCACGGAACCGGTGGCGATAACGACAGCATCCGGGTTTTGCCGGAGGACCGTGTCCACAGTTACCTCGGATTCCAGGTGGACATCAATATCGAGCAGCTTCATCTGGTACGTGTAGTAACGCCCGAGGTCAAGGAAGCCATCCCTTCCCGGGGCTTTGGCGGCAACAAGTGTCAGCCCACCAAGCTCGGGACCACGCTCATAGAGGGACACACTATGACCCCTCAGGGCGGCTACGCGTGCTGCTTCCAGGCCAGCCGGACCGCCGCCAATCACCATGACCCGTTTCTTGTCAGGTGCCGGGACAAGCTCTCCCCACCCGGGCACTCCCTCCAGTCCCACTGCCGGGTTCATGGTGCACGTCATACCGATATTCATCCCGATAACAAGGTCGCGTGTTCCCCGCGCCCAGCAACCCTCATTGCAACCGATACACCGCCGTATCTCGTCCACCCGGCCTTCACGGCTCTTGTTGGCGAACTCTGGGTCGGCGATGAAGGCGCGTACCATGCTGACCATATCCGCCTGCCCGCTGGCCAGAATCTGTTCCGCCTGCACGGGGTCGGTTATCCTCCCCCGGGCGAATACGGGTATGTCCACGACCTGTTTGGTGGCTGCGGCAGCATACACGAAAGAGCTGAGCGGAAAATACATGGGGTCGATGACGGTAGCCGTGGAGGTATAGGTGCCGACGCTGATATTCAGGTAGTCCAGCTTGCCATCCCTGGTCAGGAGCGGGGCTATTTTCAAGAAGTCGTCAAGAGTATAGCTGCCCTCAACAAACTCCTCGGCGTTGACCATGAGACCGACTACGAAGTCTTCACCCGCCGCGTCTCTGACAGCGCTGATGACCTCCAGAGGGAATCGCATCCGGTTCTCCAGGCTGCCGCCGTATTCATCCGTGCGCCGGTTGAAGAACGGTGACATAAACTCGGAAATCAGGTACCCGTGAGAACCGTGGATACCGACGCCGTCCGCACCGGCTTCTTTGGACACTGCGGCAGCATAGGCATAGGCTTCAACAGTCTGCTTAATCTCGTCCCTGGTCATCTCGTGACTGATACGGCGTTCCAGGAGCATATTGGGCATCAGCATACTGGATGGGGACCAGGCAACCTCTCCTGCCCCTGCCAGGCCCTCCTGTCCACCGGAATGGGCAATCTGGCAGATTAAGCCCGCCCCGTACTCGTGCACGGCATCGGCCGCCTGCTTGAAAGCTTCAACCGCACCCGGTTGCCGGAAGATATTTCTCCTGGGGTCAATAGATGTCAGATACGTACCGATAAGACCGATACCACCCTTTGCCTTAGCGACCCAGTAGTTGATGAGCCTGTCGCCGGGCAGGCCGGTGAGCCGTTCGGGATAGCCCATGGGGTAGTGCGGGCTGCTGAAAATCCGGTTCCTGACTGTAAGCGGGCCGATTTTGATTGGTGAAAAGAGGGTTTTATACTCCTGCGCCATTATGGTCCTCCTTAACTGTCATCCCCGCAATCTGTGGCGGGAATGTCGCTCGGCTAGTAGTTTTCTGAGCAGGAGATTCAGCCTGATTCCGCTCTGGTACCGTTCCAGGCGTGCATGAAGAACTGCCTCGTATCATCGGCTGGAACCGGGTATTGAATTATTGTACAGGTCACATCATGGCTGGTCAAGCAGATAATCAAGGGCGTAGACAGGAGCTATATCGAGGAATAAGTGTATTCAGACGGCAATATTCAGGGCGGACGGGAGCAGACTGAAGCGAGCCGGAGCTTCTCCGAGAAGCTCACCATCCGCCTGCAGAAATATCCTCTGCCTGGTCTCTATCTCTACTTCTCTGGCCCTGGTCACGGTCACCTTGGGGTGTGTCAGGTGCGTGCCTTTGTAGATACGCGGAAGCGACCACAGTAGGTCCGGTTTGCTCAGGTCATCTATCGTGACTACGTCAAACAGACCGTCCGTGAGGTCGGCATCCGGTGCCACAAACATGCTTCCTCCACCATATTTACCATTGCTTATGATGGCAGAACAGACCCTTTTCTCCTGCACCTGGCCGTCCAGCGTCAGTGTTACGTCCCGGTTCTTGTAGCAGAGGAGAGTGGTCAACAGTCCCAGCAGGTATGCCGGCATGCCACCGAGGGCTTTGTATTTTTGTGAGGTTGCGCGGACTACTTCGGCATCAAAACCCAACCCGGCGAAGTTAACAAAGAGCCGCTTCACCTGGGCACTGTTACTGGCATATTCCACAACTCCGATATCCACCTGGAGCTTCGTTGGATTCAGCAGTCGCTGGCAGGCGTCCTCGTAGCGGGGAGGAATGCCGATGGTGCGGATGTAATCGCTGCCTGTCCCGGTGCTGATGATGCCCAGAGTCACGTCCGTTATAGCGCCGCTGTCGTAGAGGCCATTGACCACCTCGTTTATCGTGCCATCCCCGCCGACGCATACCACGAGTTCATAACCTTTCCTGACCGCTGCCTTGGCCAGCTCGATAGCGTGCTTGGGAGCCTCGGTGATATCGTGTTCAAAGCGCAGCCCGATGCTCTTTAGCAGGTCACTGATATATGGCCATTTCTTGAACGTCCTGCCGGCTCCGGCAATAGGGTTAACGATGAGTTTCGTGTGTAGCAAATGCAGTATCCCCCCGAATGTTTCTACCTGTAGCCATCCCCCGACCGCTCACGCGGTCATTCTCCAATAGAACACACTACAATGAATTGGCTTCATGCTCGGCGACTCGGCCCGCCCTTATCGCTCATGTCACTAACAATATATCCAGAGCACCCGGTTGTCAATCTCTATATGTGCGGTGTCCAGGACATACTATACACTTTTAAGGTTACGGGTACGGTGAGTATATTAGAGAGACCCTGAGATTACTCGATATTGATTGAGATCACTTGGAGTGGAGGAAATCACCAACTGGACCAGTATGGACTGCCGTACATGACCTCAACCCGCAAGAGTCATCACATTTCTCGTACCGGACGATTGTATCAGACCTTCTTGCGTTTCCACCTGCCGAGTCGGAAATATATTACGTAGGCAACTGCCCCCGCAACCATACCGACCACCATAGCCCACCGTACCCCATAGACGCCGAAATCGGTAACGCGTGGCAGCAGTATTGATAGGGGTATTTGCACTACCCAGATGGTTAGCAGGGTCGCCAGCATCGGGGGTACAGTGTCACCAACCCCGGAGAGGCATTGCCCCATTACCGCATTCAGTCCCAGCACCAGGTAACCAACCGCCGCTATCCTCAGAAAGCTGCTGGCCAGTTTTACCAACTCAGGCTCGGTGTTGAAGATGCCCACTACCCGTTCAGCCCACAGCAGTATTACCACCGTACAGGCGACCATGAAGCCCTCCCCCAGCCCCACTGCCAAC
The DNA here is from genome assembly GCA_030667735.1 of Dehalococcoidales bacterium. GTDB lineage: Bacteria > Chloroflexota > Dehalococcoidia > Dehalococcoidales > Fen-1064 > DUES01. The sequence continues at coordinate 12,838 of DAOUVG010000011.1, read as the reverse complement.
CAGCTAGTCCTCTCCGCCCGCCCGGGTTGACCTGCCCCCAGGTTCTGCCCCGCCAGCACTCCAGCACCAACACCCAGCCCCATAATCGGGAAGAATAGCTGGACCTCAATCCTCTGTCCCAGGCTGTGAGCCGCCACAGCCACAGTGCCGAAGGGGACCATAATCCATGTCAACGCAAAGTGACCAAGAGACCTTCCCATACCGGTGAAAGAAGCAGGAATGCCAACCTTCACTATGCGCCATATCGCACCAGGGTCGAGGCGAAAATCACCTAGAGTCATTCGCAACCGCGTCCGTCCACTGAACAGAATCCACAGTCCGAATGCCATTCCCAGGCTCTGGGAAATAACATTGGTCAGCGCTGCGCCGCTGACGCCCAGATGTGGAAATATCCACCAGCCCAGCACGAGGAAGGGGCAGAGGGCTACATGGAAGAGTCTGAAGGAGACGGCTATCTTCATCGGAGTCATTGAATCCCCCGAGGCCTGCATGATTCCCTCAGTCATCATCCGAAAGGACATAGCCAGTGAGCCCACGAGCAATATACGCAGGTAAGCTGCACCCTCAGAAACGACTTCTGCTTCCATCCCCATCAAGGTTAGTAACGTTTCGGCAAAGAAGATACCTGCCGCCATCAGGACTATGGCGAAACTAGCGCTGAGAACGAAGGCCTGTCTGGCTACATGATTGGCACCGCTGGCGTCCCCTGTGCCAATGAAGCGAGCGATCATGGCTCTCGCGCCAACGACGAAACCCATCATCGCCGAGTTCACCAGCATAACGGCGGTACCGGCAACACCCACCCCGGCGATAGAGGCAGTTCCCAGCTTGCCCACCCATATCATGTCAATGGTCGGGCCCAACATGTTGAGAGTACTGCTTATCATCATGGGCCAGGACAACCGTAAAAGGTTGCCAACGATGCTGCCTTTTGTCAGGTCCCTGTCAAATGCCGCTGGTCTGCTCATTTACCAATACTGCTTCTCTGAATCTGCCCACGAATTCGCTGCCGGTATCCGCCCCGGACAGTACCGTTCCACTATATCCACGTTTCCCGAGAACATGACCCAATACTAGCATATCTTCCTCACCTTATGCCTGTGGAGCACTATTGGGTGTGCTGGCGTAGCGGCAAGACTTGACAGGGAAAGAAAATGCATCCGGGGGGCAATCCGCCCCATTGACTGTGCCACCTGTTAAACTGGAGTTCCCGGTACTGGAGCAACCTGGATAGCCTGAGGGGCTGACCGCAGGGTGATGAGACTGAAAGCCAGCGCGAAGACCCTGCCTGCTGTACAGTACAGCCCACCACCGGAGACACTTCACATAACGCGAGAATCACCTGTGCAGGGGTTTCCGGCAAAGGCCCCTGCTATCATAAGACGGGAGTCTGCGGGCCTACAGCTGCCAAATCCGGCGTGCCTCTTCCAGGTCACTGGGGAAGTCAATATCTATCCAGGGACGGTCAGTGGTGTGTACTCTGATATTCTGGCCCTTGTCGATGAGCTGCCGGATAAGCTGTGGGAAGCTGGTATCAAGGTCGGTCCTGGCAATTAGCTCCAACTCTTCGGTCAGAGCCGGCATAACATCTGATGAGAACCTGGCTATGCCAATAAATTCACCGTAGGGCTCTTCTACATTCTTACCAATTGCGCTTACCGCCCCCTGCTGAAGCACCACCTTTTCGGCTTCCTTATCGAGGCCCTTCGGGTCGACCACCAGGAGGATACCATCACCCTGGTCGAGGACTTCCCGGATAAGGTCTGTCCGGGTTCTCCATGGCGTGATGGTAGGCTGCCTTCATCAACTCGGCCCCGGCAATGGTGAATCTGGCCAGACCGATGAACTCACCGAGGGTCTCTTGCGGTGACACTTCTCCTTTGCCGATTTCCAGCAGCCCTACCGGCTTATCCGGGATTAAGGGCAGCAGGCGGTCATTCTGGCCGGCGGCAACGATTATGGCCCGGATATTACGGCGTCTTCCCGAGAAGCTAAGGTCAACTCCCTGACGGGAGAGTTCCAGCAGACAGACCTCCAGCATCTCCTCACCGTGGCTTTCCAGGATTGCATCCGCCAGCTTGTCGGCCAGCCTGTCACTGAGGCGGCCAAACACCTTGCGGTGAAGTTGCCTGCTGACAAGGGTCGTTTCAAGCTCGCTGGCCAGTCCGGCAGGCCCATGGCGAAAGCGTTTGTGGCCGGCCAGCCCCTGGGCGGTTTTGATCTCGGTACCGCAAATATCACACCTGTTTATTAACACTGAGTAAATTACTGAGATACTCGAATGTCAAGTCCTGATTCTAAGTCTGTGGGTGCATACAACATCGGCAGTGGCCGCCGGAGGAAGGACTCGAGGAGGCGATAAAGGCGATGATTGAAAGCGTGTAAAGGAGTGATATCGAAGTCGGTAATACATGGCTGAAGACGGGCTTGAGGTGATGAACAGCATGATGAGAGCATCGGTACGCGGGTGAAGCCGCTGACGCATACTATTGCCAATCTTGACAATAATGACTGATTTGCCCATGATTGTTGTGAGGAGGCATACCGGAATGAGTAATCCATACCGAATGCTGGGTCTGGTACTCTGCCTGGCCGGCGGCACATTTGCGCCGATATCCTACTTTGCCATCGGGTCCGTGCCATTCACGGCTCTGGGTCTATCGGCAATCATGGTTGGCTTCACCTGTATTGTCCTGGCTGGTGCAAGATCCCCGGTTTCTCCTGAAGCTTGTGAGCTGATGCTGAAGACCGGAATGCAAAATACCGCGGCCCTGCTTGAGGAACTCGAACTCAGAGGCAAGGCTGTTTATCTGCCATCGACAATAACAGGTGGTTCCCCGAGGGCCCTGATACCCCTGGCGGATAACCAGGACATCCTCCATATCAGGGGGAAAATACCGGCACGGCTGATAGTCAGGTATGGAAGTGACCCGGGCGACATGGCAATCTCCGTGACTACGGTAGGCAGCATGAATATCGATTTGCTGGAGACCAGGCCGGGACCGACGTCCGGCGAAATCGAGGCTGCGGCGGCCTATATCCTGACCGGGGTGCTTGATATCGCTACTTCGGTGGCCGTCAGACTGACCGATAGTACGGTTGACGTGGAGGTTAAAGGTTCGCGGCTTCACTATGAGGACGTGTGGTACTATCGTTGCCTGGGCAGTCCAATAGCTTCCATTGTGGCGGCAATATCAAGCGAGGCACTGGGACGCCCCGTTAGAATCAAGGACGAGGACTACAGCAAGGGAAAGAGCAGGATTGCTCTCGAGGTACTGTCTTCTTGAGAATATACAATAAATACGTGGTATCCCTTGCCGTGGTCACCTGCCTGATAACCACCATTCTGGCCTTCCTGGGCGAACAGGATATAACAGTCTACTTCACGGTGAGTGTCATCGCTTATCTGGTGATTACGCTGCTCTACGTTTATTTCAATCCCAGGGCGCGCAGAACTCTCAATACCGTCGGCGTTGTCTTTTTTGCCGGATTCCTGGTAGTTGTAGCTATGAAGGTAGTGGAGATTCTGTCCGGCTGATGAATATTCGCAGGAATCTGAAGCCGCCGAGGAGCTTTTCAATGGTGTCTCCTTGTTCCGGTATCCTGATGATGTGATGGGCTTCTTGTTATGACTGGATGTGACTGAATTGGAGGCATTGCCTGGGAAGATGCAGAGAGGAGTAGGCACCTGTCTCACACAATAGAGGAGGTATTCAGACGTGAGGACGTCTAGTCTCCTGTTGGCCGTAGTTGTCCTGGTACTGGTTCTCTCGATACTGTGTGTGCGCTTCCTGCCATCGACAGTGGACTTCATGGCGCACAACGACACGTGGAACGGAGTCAAGAGATTCTGCGATGAGTTTGGAGCAGTCACTATGGATTCACTGGATGACCTGCCGGATTCACCAGCGGATGCTGCCCTGGTGCTCATTCCATACATTGAGTTGGATACGGAGGAACTGGCAGCGGTGGGTCGATTCGTAAGTGGTGGTGGTACCCTGCTCTTGATGGATGATTATGGATATGGAAATCAGGTTCTGTCATACCTGGGATTGGATGTTCGCTTCAGTAACCAGCCTCTATTAGACACCCTCTTTAATCTCAAGAATCTCCGGCTACCAAGGATAATAGATTTCACCCCGGAGGTGAAGGAGGCCGGTATATATATCATCGTGCTGAATCATGCCACCGCTTTGCTCGATGTCCCGGAGTCCGACGCAATCGCCTGGTCCTCAGCTTTCAGTTATCTGGACACGGACGAGAATGAGACCTGGGAAGAACCGGAACCCGAGGGTCCCTTCCCGGTGGCAGCACAGTTACCGGTTGGGGGTGGCGAGGTTATTGCGGTGGCAGACCCCAGCATTATAATAAACAGTATTGTAGGCCGGGATGATAACTATGCCTTTGTCAGGCACCTTACCAATCGCAATGGCCAGCAGCAGAGCATCTTGTTTGCAACTTCACATCTCCCAATGACTTCCCTTGATGTGTCAAAGACAGGGTTGGACACGCTCCGACCGATACTCGCGAGTCCGGCGGGGCTATTGGGTGCCACAGCGCTTGTATTCATTGTCGTCTCCAGATACGCACTGAAGAAAGGAGGAATCGTTGAAGGATACTAGGAGATTTGCTGATATCTACGCGAGAATTACCAAGGAGGTTTCCGAGGCTATCGTCGGTAAGGATGAGGTAATCAGGATGCTAATGGTTGCCCTCGTCGCCGGCGGGCACGTGTTGATTGAAGGGTATCCGGGCACTGCAAAAACGAAACTCGCCAACAGCTTTGCGGAGGCAATAGGTGGCAAGTTTAGCCGGATACAGTTCACGCCGGACATGATGCCGGCGGACGTAACCGGTTTCTACCTCTATTCTCCGACCGGTGAATCGAGGCTCGTTGACGGACCGATATTCGCCAACATAGTGCTTGCCGATGAGTTGAACCGGACAACCCCCCGGACTCAGTCAGCCCTCCTCGAGGCGATGCAGGAAAACCAGATCACTATTGAGAAGCAGACCTATCCACTGGAGAAACCCTTCATGGTTGTTGCCACGCAAGTTATGACCGGGGCAGAGGGTACCTATCCACTGACGGATGTGCAAACAGACAGATTCCTGCTTCGAGTCTTGAGCGAGTATTCATCGGTGGATGAGGAAAGAGAGGTTATCAGTAACATTGACCGTATTGACGAACCTGAGATTCATCCCGTCTGTACTCCGGAAGAAATAAAAGAGTTGCAGGCATTGATAAAAGAGATTTACGTGTCACCCGATATTGTCGAGTACATTGTTTCAATTGTGGGCGGCCTGCGCTCTGACCCTGATGTCCTGGCAGGACCAAGTATCAGGGGCGGAATAGCCCTTTTCAAGTGCTCACGAGTGATGGCTGCTCTGGACACGCGTGATTTCGTAATCCCTGATGATATCAAGTACCTCGCACGGTACGCCCTGGAGCACAGGCTACTGGTTAAACCGGAGGCGGAAATGGATGATGTCATGCCCGAGATGATAGTAAACAGGATTCTGGAAAGGGTGCCGGTACCTAGAATCGAGACATGATAAGTATTGATGACCGACGTGTCATAATACCACTGAGGATATACATCAGTGCCTCGCTGATAGTTGCGGCTGCGCTTTCTTCTCCGGCACTGGCACTTGTCCCTATCGTACTGCTGGTCTGGTACCTTGGTCTGCGGCGGTGGGCCGCCAGTCCCATAGTGAATCTGCTGACGGAGTATTTCGTGTTTCTGGCATTAGCAGTGCTCCTGTCTCCACAGGTGGGTACTCTCTTCGCCACTCTCATTGCGTTGCCAGCGATGGTCCTTGTCGATTGTAGTCTCAGAAGGTCTGGCGAGGTTGCGGCGTTCAGGGATACTGCTTACCGGCGCCGGCCAACTGATACCGCTATTATCTTGCTTGTAACGACGTTCTGTGTACTGGGTATTTCGCTGCTATTGGGTGATAGGTCGCTGTTGATTGCCTCCGCAGTTGTCGCGGGATACCTGGGAGTTTTATTCGTAGTCGTCTTGTTACGTCTGCCCCTGAAGCCGGTGGAGGAAATTCAGATTTACCAACGGATGGTGGCCGGGTCGGATGGTCATCTCAATATAGAACTGACCAGGCGTACCGGAATTGGTGGGCAGTTACTGGTAATGTCACCGTATGAATGGCTAAAGGTGGGCGTCAACAGGCTATCACTGAAGGAACAGGAACTGGTGGTGCGGGCCTCGCTATCGCCACCATTGGCAGGGCCGTCGATTGTCAAACTCATCGGGTACGCAGTTGACCGCTGGGGGTTGCTGCAGGTCAGGTTCGAATTGGAACCGATACGTCTATTCGTCATCCCCAGGGCGAGATATGCCGCCTGGCTGGCGGAAAGATATCTTGCCACAACGAAATCTGGGTCACTACCTCTGATGGCAGATGTGGCGGCGTTGAGGCCGATGTATGGATTGAGGAGGGGAATAGAATACTACGGCAGCCAGCAGTACCAGCCGGGAGACAGTCTCAAGAACATCGACTGGAAGCATTCTTATAAATATAATGAGCTGATAGTTAAGGAATTCACCGAGTTTCACGGACAGTCTGCCGTAATCATGGTGAATCTGGCTGTTGGGAATGCCGAGCAGGCAGACCAGTTGGCATACAAGATAATAGTCACTGCACTGTCATTGGCACGGGAGGGCATTCCGGCTGCACTGGCTGCCTACGATGATAAGAACGTTAAACTGACCACCGCCACACTGGCACCGCGACGGCTCCTGCTTCAGTGTCTGCAGATTGCCAGAGAAATGATTACCACACATAATCCGGTGAAATACCTGAACCCACCTGATGTCACTCGACTACGGGCCGATATCGGGCGGGTAGAATCCGTGGGAAGTAAAGCCTCCGAAGTGCTGCTCCAGCTGCTACAGTTGGAATACAGGAACCTCGACACCGATGCCAGACTCAGTCCGGCCACGAAGGCACTCGATAGTGCCTTTACCAAGGTGAGCAGAGAGACCACTGTTGTAGTGATATCGCACCGCAATCACGATGCCGGGGCACTTGCATTCCTCACTTACAGACTTGCCAGAGGCGGCACAGCTGTCGTGACCGTGTAGCTGCCAGCCGACTCAACCGGCAACACATATCGCCTCAACTTTCACTACGCTGCCTCGCTTCATCTTATCATCCCTTGGGTAACACAATTCATGAGGCAGCAAAATGGGGTGGACTCCATCCTGGTCAGGAAGGGGAAGGCGGCCCATCTGGGCCGCACATTGAGCGTGCGTTTGAGCCGCTGCTTCGCCTTACCCAATTGCCTGCCGGTCACCAGGTATCAATATTGGGGCGTTTCTTGCCGGTGCGCGGTGGGGGTGGGGGTACCGACTTCAACGCACGGACGATGATATTCCGGGATTCGGCCGGGTCGATGACATCATCTATCTCGAAATGGCTTGCCATGTTGATAGACTTGCCGTGCTCGTAAGCCCGGGCAACCATCCTTTCATATTCTGCCTTGCGTTCCATAGGGTCCTCGATGGCCATGAGCTCCTTGCGGAAGCCGAGCTTTACCTGCCCTTCGAGTCCCATACCGCCGTATTCCCCGGTCGGCCAGGAGACGGTAAGAAGTGGGGCATGGGAGCTGCCCCCTTGCATGGCCTGGGCACCGAGCCCGTAGGACTTACGAATCACAACGGTGAAGTACGGTACCGTCATATTGGCACCGACAACGAACATGCGGGTGGAGTGACGCACCAGGGCCGTTTTCTCAATCTCCGGTCCGACCATTATGCCCGGGCAATCACTGAGAAACAGTACTGGGATGTCGAAGGCATCGCATAATTGCATGAGCCTTGCCGCCTTGTCCGCCCCGGGGCTATCGATGGCACCGGAGAGATGAGCGGGGTTATTGGCAATGACACCCAGGGGGCGGCCTTCGATTCTAATGAAGGAAGTAATCATGCCGAAGCCGTAGTACTGCCGTAACTCAAGCACGGACCCTGTGTCCGCCATGGTCTCTATTACTGACCGCATGTCATACACCCGCAGCCGGTTCTCCGGAACAATTCCTCGCAACAGGCGCTGATCGGCACACTCCCACTTGTCGATAGGTCCCTGGAAGTAGGACAGATACTGTTTGGCCACGCGCACCGCTTCAGCCTCATCCTTGACCGGAATATCTACCACACCGTTGGGGACCTGTACGCTCATGGGACCAACTTCTTCCGGTGTGAATACACCAAGGGAGCCGCCTTCTATCATTGCGGGGCCGCCTACGCCGATGCTGGAGTTTTCTTTCGCAATGATGACATCACAGCAGCCGAGCAGGATGGCGTTTCCCGCGAAACACCTGCCGGCATTAACACCGACAAGGGGTACCAGGCCACTGAGCTTGGCAAACAGGTGAAACGCCATGACATCCTGGCCGGCCACGCCGGTGGAGTCCGTGTCTCCCGGACGCCCGCCGCCCCCCTCGGTGAAGAATACCAGGGGAAGACGCGATTTTGCGGCGACCTCAAATATACGGTCTTTCTTTCTGTGATTCTGGTGACCCTGGGTGCCGGCAAGCACCATGTAATCGTATGACACTATCGCACACCGGGACTTTTCATCGCCAAACAGGTCGCCATTCACACCACCGATACCTGCAATCATCCCATCAGCGGGCGTGTTCTGAATCAGGTCCTCCATAGAACGCCGCCTCCGTTGTGCCGCAAGAACCAGCCCACCATACTCCGTGAATGTTCCGGAGTCGCAGATGTCATTAATATTCTCCCGGGCGGTCCGCTGCCCGATTTTACGTCGTTTGGCAATGGCATCCGGGCGCGCGGCATCGAGCAGGGTCTCATGGCGCTGTACTACTTCTGCAAGGTCGGGACGAATATAGTCCAGGTCAACCTGTTCCTGTACATCCGTATCGGCCAAACCGGTCTCACCCGCCTCGATAAACGCCAGGGGGTGTCCCTCATATATCGTTTCTCCTACTGTCACGGCCAGTCGGCGGATGATACCGCTGACAGGAGACCGGACCACGTGCTCCATTTTCATGGCATTCATGACGAGGACTTCCTGGCCCTTTCTCACCGCATCACCATCACTCACCGCGATGCTGACAATGGTACCCTGCATGGGCGCTTCCATGGTAAACGTGCCTTCCATTCCCGCTATGTCGTATGCCGGTGCCGGCGGTGTGGTATCGGCTGCACCCTGCAGGAGCGATGCGTCTCTGGCCTCCTGGCCATAGTCCAGAACAGCCAGAGGGTCGATGCTGTCCACTGTTGCGCCAGCGTTGGTAAAAGGTCGTGCCGATGGGGTGTCGAAAAAGAGCCGCTGGTGTATCCTGCTATCGGTTTGGACCAGCTCTTCAATGTGAGCATCCACAAAACCGGTGTAAATACGATTGGCAATGAAATCGGGATGCTGAAGCAGGCTCTGCAGGAATGGTATGTTGGTGGAAATCCCTTCAACCTTGAATTCGCAGAGGGCACGGTAGGTTCGAGTGACTGCATCGGCAAAATCGGTTGAATTGGAATGGCCGATACACTTTGCCAGGAGGCTGTCATAATGGGGGCTGGTCTGGTACCCCACATAACCGCAGGTATCCACCCTGAGGCCACGGCCTGACGGCACCTCGAATGCGGTCAGTTTTCCACCCGCCGGATAAGCAATGCCGTCCTGACCCATGGTTTCCATATTGATTCGTGCCTGGATAGCATATCCGCGGGGCTTGGGTATATTCTCCTGGTCAAGCCCGAGGTCTCCAAGGCTGCACCCCTTTGCTATCTGAAGCTGGGTCTTTACCAGGTCAATGTCCGTCACTTCCTCTGTCACAGTGTGTTCTACCTGGAGTCTGGCGTTGGTTTCGATAAAAGCATAGGCGGCATCATCTCCGGTCGCATCGGTGTCCACCATAAATTCGAAAGTACCGGCATTTCGGTAGTTGACCGCCTTTGCCATCTCAACTGCATCCCTGGTGAGCCGCTTGCGTAACTCCGGAGACACGCCCGGGCTGGGTGCGATTTCCATCACCTTCTGGTGCTGCCTCTGGATGCTGCACTCCCGTTCTCCAAGGTGGCTTACCCCACCATACCCGTCACCGATAATCTGCACTTCGATATGCCTGGCCCGCTGCATCAGCTCTTCTATGTACAGTTCACCATTGCCGAAGGCTTGCAATGCTTCCGACTGGCAGCGAGTGTAAGCCTCCTCGAGTTCATCAAAACCAAACACTGGCCGCATGCCACGGCCACCACCACCGGAAACAGCTTTAATCATCAGGGCACCGCTATCTCCCAATGAATCGAGGAATTCTTTGGCCTGGTCCAGGGTCACCGGCCCGGATGAGCCTTTCAATACGGGCACGCCGCAGCGTTCTGCCAGTGTTCGGGCCTGGGTCTTGTTACCGAATGCTTCGAGAGTTTCCACACGGGGGCCTACAAATATCAGGCCTTCCTCCTCACATCTTCGGGCAAATCCTGCGTTCTCACTCAGGAAGCCGTAGCCCGGATGAATGGCATTGCATTTGGATTCCTTTGCAACGGCAATAATCTGCTCGATGTCCAGGTAGGCTGCAGCCCCCACACCTTTGAGAACGACAGTCTCATCCGCTCTTTTTGTGTGGAGGGCGCTTGCGTCATCTTCAGGAAACACCGCAACCGTAGGTATGTCCAGCTCAGCGGCCGCTCGCATGATACGGATGGCGATTTCTCCTCGATTAGCAATAAGTAATTTCATGGATAATCCTGCTCTCCTTGTCTATCTGTGGTACATTAACGATGTATTCCACGTATATTCTGACAGAAAATCTACTCACTCCATATAAAGTCGTTAAGCTCACAAAGGCTTGAGGCGGACCCCATCCTCAGGGCAGGGGCTGTATCAAGAGCGGGTACCGCTATCCTAAAAGGGGTCTGGTGTTAGCAATTCTACCATACCTGTACCGGTGGCTTCTACCGGGGTGGAGGTGAATGCCCCGGCCGGTTTCCGATAGCCGGGAGCCTTCTTCCAGATACGTATCCGGTTGGGGTGAACCTTAAATCTATTGGCCGGTTCGACTATTGTTGCCTCACCTTTTATCGCCATTATCCTGATATGTCGATAATATCCCGGACTCCGCATGGCTCTCCGTTGACAGCCTTCAGGTCAGACGGATAGAATTGGTACTAGGTTGCCTCGAAAAGAAGGGAGTATTAACAGATTATGACTTGGAACCCGGAGATGGAAGCAGCATTTCACCCCAGGGTAGTGGCGATGGTGGGTGTTTCAGCACAGGCTACACGTAGCAGCGGACGTGGCTTTGGAGGTGGAAATTTCATTAACAGCTTTGAGCAGTTGGGCTTCACCGGTCGTATCTATCCGGTCAACCCCAAGGCCTCTGAAATAATGGGACGTAAAGCCTATCCCAGGGTATCCGACATTCCCGAACCGGTGGACCTGGTGGTTGTATCAGTACCGGCTCCAGCTCTACCGGATGTGCTGGAGGACTGCATCCTGGCAAATGCTAAGAACATCCATGTCTTTACAGCCGGTTTTGAGGAGACAGGCCTGCCGGAGAGAATAGAGCTGGGGCACCGGGTGCGCGAGATTATCGTGCGCGGTGACCTGCGCATCATCGGTCCCAACTGCATGGGGCTGTATGTACCTGGATCCGGTGTCGGGACGTTTGATAGTCTGCCAAAGGAGAGCGGGCCGGTAGCCTTTGTCACCCAGAGCGGTGGGCACAGCAACTGGTTCACTCACAACGGCCCCAACTACGGGGTCTACTTCAGCAAGTCGATAAGCTTCGGTAATGCGTACGTTCTGGACAGCACGGACTACCTGGAGTACCTGGCGGATGACCCGGAGACCCGCATTATCTGTATGTACCTGGAAGGGGTCAAGGACGGCCGGAAGCTGCTCAGACAGGTGAAAGAGATTAACAGGACGAAGCCGGTTATCCTGTGGAAGGCGGGTCTTACTCAGGCGGGGTCAAGGGCTGTTGCTTCGCATACCGCTTCCCTGGCTGGTGAAGAGGCTATCTGGCGTGGTTTCTTTGCCCAGACCGGTGCCGTGGCGGTATCTTCACTGGAAGAGATGGCGGAAGCAGCGATGACATTCCAGTGTGTAAAACCACCGGAGGGAAACCGGGTAGCCGTGATGGTCCTTGGTGGCGGTACCAGTGTGGCGGCCGCCGATATCTGCAGCAGGGAGGGACTGGAAGTGCTCCATTTAACTGAGGAGACCCAGGCCGAGCTCAGGAAGTTCATTCCGCCTGCCGGTTCCAGTATCCGGAACCCCCTCGATACCGGCCTGGTGTTTCGTGATATTGAGTTACTGCGACGGGAAGTCAGTCTCGTAGCTGCCGACCCCAACGTGGATATGCTGATTCTCCGACCGCACATGGATATGATAAACTCGGCAGGGTCGGAGCAGGTGGACAAAGTAGTCGATTACCTGTCCGACTTCTGCAGGGGTAACGAGTACGGAAAGACGGCGGTGCTGGTCTTTCACTCCTTTGCCAATGAGTCCTGGGAGAGGGAGCTACGCGGTAAGCTGGAGAGGGAACTTCCCAAGAAAGGTGTACCCGTATACACTTCGCTGGAGGCAGCCAGTCGTGCCCTGGCCAGGCTGTACCGGTACCACCGGGTGCAGCAAGAGCTTTCTGCAGCGACACCCTGAGCAGCATGTTTCTGTGGTACGGGGCGGGTAAGAAGGAGGTGCGTAGCCTATGTCAAAGATTATCGACCTGGAACTGAATCTACCCCCTACGGTGGAGCAGACGGTAGACAGGCTGATGGAGTATGTGCTCCATCGGGATGAGAAGGGCCTGGCCAACTACGGCAATATCTTCGGAGAGGCCCGCGCCCGCGCCCTG
>DAOUVG010000252.1 GCA_030667735.1 Dehalococcoidales bacterium | reverse complement strand
CCAGGTACGCTACCGCGTCGATGGTACCCTGCATAACGTACTGTCCCTGTCTTCCAAAATGGCCACTCCCCTGATATCCCGCATCAAGATAATGGCCAATATGAACATCGCAGACCACCATCGCACACAGGACGGCCAGTTCTCGTTCGATATCAGGAACCGGACCCTGGGAATTCGCGTGGGCACCATCCCCACAGTCTATGGAGAGATGGCGGTGTTACGGCTACTTGACAAGTCACGGGCTAACCTGGATTTATCAGAGCTGGGGTTCCTGTCTAAAAACCTGGAACAGTATCAGAAGATGCTGCGCATTCCCTACGGCATGCTCCTGGTCAGCGGGCCTACCGGAGCCGGTAAGACAACCACCCTCTACGCCTCACTCAACTGTCTCAATAACACGGAGCAGAACATCATTACCATCGAAGACCCGGTAGAGTACCATTTTAATAACATCAACCAGATTCAGGTTAATTCCCGGGCTGGTCTTGACTTTTCGTCAGGGCTGAGGGCAATACTCCGCCTTGACCCGGACGTGATACTGGTGGGCGAGATACGTGATGCGGAGACCGCTCAGATAGCCATCCAGGGTGCTCTCACCGGTCACCTGGTGCTTTCCTCCATCCACGCCAACGATGCCGTAAGCGTCGTTTCTCGCCTGATGGACCTCGGCATCGAACCCTTCCTGGTATCCTCGGCCCTCATCGGCATTGTCGCGCAGCGCATGGTGCGCCGCGTCTGTTCCTACTGCGCCCAACCGGCAACGGCGACTGCTATAGAGCAGATGGCCTACACGCAGGCAATGGGGGAGGAAAAGACCGAGTTCCTCTATGGGAGTGGCTGCCCGGCATGCTCCAATACCGGTTACCAGGGGCGTACCGGTATTTTTGAGCTTCTGTACCTCACTGATGATATGCGGGCGATGATGCTCAGCGGCGCCAACATTGCAGAACTACGCACCAGGGCCATCGAGAGCGGCATGGTACCCCTGGTGAAGGACGGTATGCTCAAGGCACGGGACGGCCTCACCACCCCGGCAGAAGTCCTGCGCAACGTGCACCTTACCGAATAAAAAAAGACCCTCGGGCCAGAACCCCGGGATTCAGAAAAAGAAGGAGGTACGGGGAAATAGTCTACCGATACCTTGCCTACGATAAGAATGGAGAGGTGACCACAGGAAGCCTATCGGCCACCAGTGAAGCCACGGCAACTGAAATGCTGAGCTACTCCGGCTACCAGGTGGTCAACCTCAAGCCAATCACGCGTTCCTTTAACCTGGAGAAGATATCAATCCGTTTTTCCCGGACGAAACCGACGGACATAATCCTCTTCTACCGCCAGCTTGCTCTTCTACTCGGGTCCGGGATTGACATCCTCACTTCTCTGGAACTGTTGCAGGAGCAGACGCCCAGCCGCCAACTTATGATGGCACTGGGTGAGGTGGTATCGGAACTGCGCGGCGGGAACCAGTTATCGGCAGCATTGCGCAAGCACCCCAAGCTCTTCTCCGAGACCTCCTGCCGATTGCTGCACATTGGTGAAGAGACCGGTAATTTCGAATTAACCCTGCAGCATCTCGCCGACCACATGGAGAAGGAAATGGTCGCCACCAAGGGTGTCAAAGGCGCCCTGCTGTATCCCCTTATGGCGGGCGTACTTACCGTGGTTGTGGTGATAGTGCTAATCACCTTTGTTTTCCCGGCCTTTGGGGAGCTATACGGCTCAATGGGCGCGGAACTACCCACACTTACCCAGATACTCATTGATGCGGGCAACATGTTCAAGAGCTACGGGGTCTATATTTTCATGGTAGTAATCGCTGCCATAGTCCTTGTCGTCGCCTATACCAGAAGCCCCGCCGGTAAATACCGGTGGGACCGGTTGATTCTCCGCACGCCACTCATCGGGCGGGTAACTCACCTCAAGGAACTTGCCCGTGCCTGTCGAAACATCTCCCTGCTGTTCCAGGCCGGCATTCCGATGACCGAGGTCATCCGTCTCACCGCTCAGGCCAGCAGCAACAAGATGATTTTCGAATCTCTGCAGGATGTTGAGCAGGACATGCTCAAAGGCGAAGGACTATCCCGACCAATGGCCAAGAACCCTATCTTCCTGCCGCTCATGGTGCAGATGGTCAGGATTGGCGAGGAGACGGGGAACATTGACTCAAATCTCCAGGCGGTGGCACAGAACTATGAAATCGAAGCCGACGACAAGCTGAAGAGTCTCATCGGAATGATACAGCCGGCAATGACAATCACCATAGGTCTGGTAATCGGTGTGATTGCTCTATCGCTGACATCAGCAATGTACTCCATCTACGGACAGGGTGTATAGCCGGGTATGGAAATCATGAATACTGTAGCGAAGATAGGACGAATCCTCAATATAGGGAGGGCCCGGGACATAGTCTCCCGTGGTGAGTCAGGGTCAACTCTCCTTGAGACGCTGGTGGCCCTGGCTATTCTTAGCATAATCTCCGTGGCCTTTCTCAGCGGACTGACCACCACCTCGCGGGCAGCCATTATCTCCGACAGGAGAGCCACCGCAGAGAGCCTGGCACAGAGTCAGATGGAGACGGTTAAACAGGCCGTCTATGTCTACGAGGCCACGCAGTACACGCCGGTTCAGATTCCTGATGACGTGAGCTATACCGGGTTCTCGGCGGCAATCGTCGCGGAAGCCATTGAATCCCCCGACGACGGCGTTCAGAAGATAACGGTCACCATCACGCGGTCCGGAGAGGATATCTACGTACTTCAGGGGTACAAGGTGGACCGATGAGAAGAAGCGAGAAGGGCTTCACCGTCATTGAACTGATTATAGCTTGTGCCATTGCCGCCGTGCTGGGCAGTGTCTGCACCATGTCTGTCTTCCAGACCACCAGAAGTATCGGGGCCAGCGAGTCCCATCTGGTAACCGTTCACCAGCTACGCATCGCCAGTGATTGGATTGGCCGTGACGTCCATACCGCGGAGAACGTGGTTGTCGATAACCTGGAATATCCCAACTTTCTGGTGCTGACATGGACAGAACAGGACTATACAGGCGATGATACGGTTTACCATGCCGTGACTTACTTCTTTGAGGGTCTCACCGAAGGTATCGGAGCACTAAAACGGAATCACTCCAGCAGCGCCGGTATCGATGATAACCTTCTCGT
>DAOUVG010000159.1 GCA_030667735.1 Dehalococcoidales bacterium | reverse complement strand
TCCGCTGTCCAGACGGCTACTACCTGGTTCTGCTCCGTGCTCTGCCAATCATTTAATACCGTACCGGAGATAGCCCTCCCTGCTCCAGTGTGAAATCAATGCCGGTAAGACCGGCACCGGTCAGGGTTTGCGCTACGGCATCCTCTGGTCTGAATGCCTCCGGGTAAAATTCAGGAATATAGCCGGGCGCTTGAGCTACCATAATGTAGTCACCCGCCGGGGCCTCGAAGATAAGGTAGTTTCCTGAAGCACTAGTGAAACCGGACTCGGCAACTGGTTCAGATATGCCGGGCTCAAATGTGGCAGCGTCGAACAGCACCACCGTTGCTCCCGCAATAGGGCTCTGGGTAACGGCGTCTGAAACGTTGCCCTGTACATTGCCAAAGTCGGCCGCTATGGCAACGCCAGCACCTCCCGGCGGGAACACACCTCCAAGTGCCACCACCACGGCAAACGATAGTATCATCCGTCCGAACCTGCGTAGTTTCGACATGTGTCTTTCCTCCGTGATCAAGATTTCCCTCTTAGACAGCTAGCTTTCTGCTATACTACTTCTCTCATATTACATTTCACCCCTTCACTGCTTCCTCACAGATATGCGGTGTGTTGTCAAGGAAATGTCACAATTCGGGAATGCTCCCGGCAGCCGCTTGTTTTCACGTGATAGTGGGTGGATGCCGGTCCTTATAAATGAAAAAGTGTGGAGGTGATTGCTCCGGGTCTGCTGAGGTGAAGCCGGGCTCATCATGCCGGGATTGGGGATGGGATTCTTATCTCCGGTGGGGCTTGTTCCTTTGCTGGAAGTAGTTTGCAGTGAGGTGAGGGTGTGTGCAGAACTATATCGGGACTCAACTCGTGCGGCTCTTCCTCGGTACACACGTTCTTTACCTGTACGAATGGCGTTCAGTAGCATTCTAACGACCATGTAACGTCTGTCATCTTTCCCCGTAAAATACAGTTCAATGGTAGCAGTAGTAATGCAAACAAAACGCAATAACCACTATGGCTAATGTGAACAATATCCAAACATATCATCCTACAGGACCGAGCACCTCCCTGAAGGAACCTTGCTGCTATCGCCTCGCCATTGAGCACGGTCAATACATAAGGAGGACGTGGAATGCTGCGGTTACAATTACACCTGATACTGTCCTACCAAGCTATTCTACTCCGGTACCCCAACATGCGAGTTGGTAATAATAACCAGATTCATACGTAGGAATGCCCATTTTTCATGCGTATCTGGCGTTATTCGTCACTGTGTCGTTCCGCTGGAAAGATATTGCGTTCCAAACACGGCTACGGTCTTCACTTTTCGGCCGCGTCTCTGGGAGCTTGGGTCGCGAGTACCTCGAGGTGTTTGATGGACTCGTGGGTGTCTGGAGGCGAAGACAAGCAAGATTCAGGCCTCGAAACTCGCCTAACAGCCGATTACGAAGGCCGCCTCTTTCCCCTTCAGGGAAGAGATAGGCCTTACTGCCTTTAGTACGTTGTGTACTGTTAAGACAAAGAGCCATTGGGCACGGGCAATATCCTCTCCGCGCATGGTGAGCTCTTGGAACCCCAGTCCACCCTTAATCTGGTCGAAAACCTGTTCCGCCACTCATTTGCGTTTCCGGTACCTGCGTCACATCCGCGCCACACTGATGCTCAAGGACGGTGTGCATCCAAAGATTGTATCAGAGAGATTGGGACACGCTAACGTGGGCATCACGCTCGATACATACAGCCGCGTACTGCCAGGTCTGCAGGAGACCCAATCTCTCATGAGCCACACCCGGGACGGTGATCATAAGGAGACCATTGACCACTGGAGACAGGCTTGGGACCAGTTTATTGAATCGTACGACTCGGTCATCCCTTTAGCCAAACAAGTAGTCGGAAACATCGCGGCTCAGGAGAAGCAGCTAGTTGCACAGATTGAACAGGACAGTCGGGAACCAGGGGTTGATCTGCTTGACCGGGAAATCTTTACGACACTTGAAGAAGTCGGGGTATTGATTGAGCAGTGGAGAAAAGAATATAATCAGGTACGTCCGCATAGTGCCAAGAACTATCCTCTGCCAGCACCTGAGACTATTTTAACTATGGCAACGACGTAAAAAGTGGTACAACTGCCGGGGGCAGGTCAACTAGAATCTCCCCCGGGCGGTAAAGAAGTAGACCACCAGACCGATGACAAGTATACCCCCTATTATGCCTCCCACTATTGGCCAGGTCAGGGGTTTGTCCTGTGGGGAAAGTGGCGTCTCTCCGTCCTCGGACGCATCGGCAGTGCCGGAGACCTTGTCTGATTCAACATCCCCGGCAGCTTTCTCACCTGATGAAGAGGTTGTCAGACTGACCGTATCCGAAAGCGTTTCACTGTTCGGGGCAGGGGACTCTTCACCCGGACTATCGGTGGCGGTAATGGCCACGATACTACCGGCAAGGTCTCCGGTCACGTTCGTGCCGGACCGGACCGCAAGTGTCACCCTGCCGGTGCCAGTGCTGAAGGTGATAGTGGTCCCCGCACTCTCTGCCACTGCTTTGAACCTGATAGTGCCGAGGATAAAAGCCTGGTTGACCAGTGTCCCTTCTACCAATGGGATACCGTAGGCGATACCGGCATGTCCGCTGCCATTATCTACACGGTTGAGCAGTCCGGTGGTTAGCGCTGTCGTGGTTATGCTCCCGGGGACTATCGCACCGTCAGTTACACCCGCGAGCAGGTTGTCATCCTCGTCGACGACCTGCAGACAGGTGGGGTCGAAGTTAACATGGGCCTCCACGGTGTCCAGTTCCTGGCTGACGGCATCTACACCGATATCGATAGTGAATACCTGACCGACACTGACGGTCTGGTTGACCGGTATCAGGCTGAAGTCGGCACCGGGGGAAGCGACGGTACCGGCACCAGTCAGGCTGCCCATTACCAGCACAGCAGTAAGCCCCATAATATAGGTGAGTCTCATAAGTGCGTTACCTTCCCAGTCCTTCAAAGGGGAAAGGGGGAGTCCCGGACTCCCCCCTGTATCCCCATGTGTTTGTCCTGATTGGTCACTCTACATCTGGCGTCTGCGGTACATTACCAGCGCCAGGGCGCCGACTATCACCGTCGCAGCAGCCGCAGCGTACGGCCACCAGACAAACGATGCCTCTTCTTCGATAGGTTCTACTACAGCCGCCTCTACCTCTACTTCTTCTACCACCTCTACTTCCTCAGGTGGTATCACCACTGCCGGTTTCGTCACGGTGAAGCTGCCTGACTCGGTGGCAATGGTTACTGAGTAAGTACCGGCGGTATCCTGGGTGGTGGTGAAGGTCACCGTCTGGCTGTCGCCTCCGGTCAGGGTGATGCTCAGGGTCTCGACTGCCTGTCCGTCTATTTTCAACTGGACATCGTACGAACCCTGCTGGTCTCCGGTATTGCTGACCAGGATACTGATAGTCACCTGGCCACCGGTCTCCACCGCAGTCGGCGAAACGGTCAGACTGCTGACGCTGAATTTGGCCGGTGCCAGTGATTCTCTTACCGTGAAGCTGCCTGATTGGCCGTCAATGCTGACACTGTAGGTTCCGGCAGTACTCTTCGAGGTTGTGAAGGTCACCGTCTGGCTGGCACCTCCGGCCAGGGTTACCTGTTCGGAACCGGCGGTGGCGTCTTGCACATTTAGTATTACCGTATAAGTGCTCTCAAGGTCGCCGGTATTGGTCACGACCGCACTGATGCTTACCTGCTGTCCGACGTTTACCGTGACAGGAGATACCGAAAGCTGGCTAACAGTGAACGACGCCGGACTCGTATGGGCGAAGACGGCAAACGTGGTGAAGTGGGTTGTCTGCCCGCAGATAGTGTGTGCCGCCGTATTGACGGTAATGCTGTCCAGCTCAACCCAGGCGGCCGCATCCGCATCCCAGAAAGCAATTATCAGGTTCTCCTCACTTACGCCTGCCGGGACACCCGCAGATTCATAGGTGAAGCAGATAGTAACCGCCTCGTCAAACTGGGCACCATCCGGTCCGATGTTGTAGGCAAGACCGATGATGTTGGTTTCGGTCGGGGCTGCCGGTGGTATCCTCATCGGGACTGCACTGATTTCGTTGATGGGCATCCCGATGGCATTAAGTCCCGTAACTCCCTCACCGATAGTGATGCCGACCTTCTCGTCATCGGATACTGCCAGTATGGTCTCGGTGAACATACCGGTGGCAGTCCTCTTCGCGGTCACGTCGGTAACGCCTGGTTCCACTATGGAAGGTGGGATAGGAATTACCGGTGCCGGTGCCGGTATCGGCCTACCGAAGCCGCCGAACTCACTGAGGTGGTCGACTGTTCCGTAGATGTAGTTCTCCCCTGTGTTCACACCACTGTCGGGTACCAGCTTCCACACGCCGGTGGCGACATCCCACACGTAGAGTCTCAGGGATGATTCGTCGGTGCCGGGCGGGAGGTCCTCTTCGTTATCGATGAGGCATCCGGCGTGCCACAGGATATTATGGAGGTCATCGAGGGCGCGCTGACGAACGACGGCGCCAAGCTGCTCATGGCCGGCAACCCGACCCAGCTATCCGGAACCTTCCACGCTGCGTTC
>DAOUVG010000083.1 GCA_030667735.1 Dehalococcoidales bacterium | reverse complement strand
TCCCCGGACGACCCGGTGCGGAGCAACATCCACACCGACCCGGAGCGCGCCGCCAGCAGGGCGGTCGACTATGCCGACCAGGGTTTCACCGCGGTCAAGTTCGATCCCGTGGGGTCGATGTCTGAGGACGACCCTGTACAGCTTTCTCTGGAGACCCTGAGCAATGCCGAGGCGGTTGTCAGGGCGGTGCGCGAGGCTGTTGGCGACCGGTGCGATATCCTGGTTGGCACTCACGGACAGATGGTTACCTCCAGCGCCATCCGTCTGGCCAAGAGGCTGGAACCGTACGACCCTCTCTGGTTTGAGGAGCCGGTTCCGCCGGAGAACCGCGACGAGATGGCCCGGGTAGCCCGTTCCACGAGTATTCCCATTGCCACCGGGGAGCGCCTCTCGACCAAGTATGAGTTCCGGGAATTGCTTGACAAGCAGGCCGCCGTCATCCTTCAGATGGCCTTGGGAAGGGTCGGCGGGATTCTTGAGGCGAAGAAGATTGCCGGTATGGCCGAGGCCTACTATGCCCAGATTGCGCCCCATCTCTACTGCGGTCCGATAGAGGCCGCCGCCAATATCCAGCTCGCTACCTGCAGCCCCAACTTCCTGATTCAGGAGAGCATCGAGACCTTCGGCGGTTTCCACGCTGAGCTTCTCAATGAACCTATCCAGTGGGAAGACGGCTATATCATCCCGCCGACGAAGCCGGGACTGGGTGTCGAGTTGAATGAAGAAGTTGCCATCAAGAATCAGTATATACCGGGTCGGGACTGGATGCGGACCTGAGTGAGGATGCGGCTGCCGGACAACTGCACATCGAAAGCCCCAACCGGCGTGTTTCTTCGTGTGGCGGGTGCCCGGTAGATTTGCCGGAATCGGCACTTTCTGAGCCGGTTTGCAATAGCATCTTGCCTCCATATCTGCTAACATTATATTTAACGGCGCCCTGCCGGTTGTTATAGGGGACTGCTCGGTGCACCGAATAGAAGTTCGCCTCAAGAGCCACCTTCCTGATGCCCGGGGGACGGGTCTGGTCAAGGACATCCGTGACCTCGGGATTGAGTCTGTTTCCAATGTCCACGTAGTCGATGTCTACTGGCTGGATGCGGAACTCGAAACAGACACTCTGGACCTGATAAGCCGGAGCCTCCTTGCCGACCCCGTGACCCAGCAGTATCGCATCGTTTCGACTGTTTCCACCGGGGAAGAGACTGCCGCCGAACACCACGTCGTAGAAGTGACCTATAACCCCGGAGTTGTGGACCCTGTCGAAGAGACAGTGATGAAGGCGGTCCGGGACCTGCGTATCGAGGGTGTCCGGGCGGTTAAAACGGCGAAGCGTTATCTCATCGAGGGTCGGGTCGATGAAGTGCAGCTTGAGAGTATCTGCGGCAAACTGCTGGTCAACCCGATTGTCGAGCATATTGTCGGGCCGGACACGGTCCCCTTCTCGGAGAGGCCCCGCTATCAGTTCCAGTTGAACCGGGTCACTGTCCTCGAAGCAGACGAGGCCGGACTTGCGGAGGTAGTCCGGGAATTCGGCTTCTCCGACCCTGAGTTTGGTGCCATTGTTGACTACTTCCGTGAGCAGGGCCGGGACCCCACCGATATCGAACTGGAGACACTGGCCCAGACCTGGTCAGAACACTGCGTCCACAAGACCTTCCGGGGCAGAATATCCATGGGTGGGCAGACCATCGACAACCTGCTCAAGAGCACCATTGCCAGGGCGACCCGCGAACTGGACAAACCGTGGTGCCTCTCTGTCTTTGTCGACAATGCCGGGGTGATCGATTTTGACGGTCAATGGGCGCTCTGTTTCAAGGTGGAGACCCACAATCACCCTTCGGCGGTAGAGCCTTACGGAGGTGCCGCCACCGGCATCGGCGGCGTGGTGCGTGACCCCCTCGGTACCGGGCTTGGTTCCAGGCCGATAGCGAATACGGATGTGTTCTGTTTCGCCCCGCCTGACTACCCCCATGAGAAGCTGCCACCGGGCGTACTCCACCCGCGGCGCATCTTCAAAGGGGTACGTGCCGGCGTGGCTGACTACTCCAACCGCCTCGGGATACCCACGCTCAACGGCGCGATACTCTTCGACGAGCGCTATCTGGCCAATCCGCTGGTCTTCTGCGGTACTCTGGGGCTGATGCCATACGAGCTTTCCCAGAGGGGGCAGCAGCAAGCCGGCGACTTCGTTGTTGTTGTTGGCGGACGCACGGGGCGTGACGGCATACACGGGGTGACCTTTGCCTCGGAGCAGCTCACCGAGGAGTCCGGCGCTGTCTCTTTCACCTCTGTCCAGATTGGCAACCCCATCGTGGAGAAGAAGGTTATCGATGTCCTGCTCAGGGCCAGGGACCGGCAACTGTACCGTCGGATAACCGACTGCGGTGGTGGCGGGCTTTCTTCGGCAGTGGGCGAGATGGCTGCCGATACCGGCGTGCGCGTTGACCTGGAAAAAGTGCCATTGAAATACGCCGGACTGACCTATTCCGAGATATGGATATCGGAGTCCCAGGAAAGGATGCTGGTAGCCGTCCCGCCGGAGTGTATCGACGACCTCCTGCAGCTTTTTTCCAGTGAAGATGTAGAGGCGGCCGTTATCGGTGAGTTTACCGATGACCGGAGACTCCGGCTCTTCTATCACGGGGAACCGGTGGGTGACCTTACCATGGAGTTCCTCCACGAAGGCCTTCCCCAGATGCAGCTTGAGGCCGTCTGGGAGCAGCCGCAATACACCGAGCCTGATTTCCCTTCACCGGAAGACCTCGGGAATACCCTGTGCCAAATCCTCGGCTCCTGGAACGTGTGCAGCAAGGAGTGGGTCATCCGACAGTACGACCACGAGGTACAGGGCAGCAGCGTCCTCAAGCCTCTGGTGGGCAAAGACAGCGATGGCCCGGGTGATGCCGCCATCATCAGGCCGCTGCTGGACTCGGACCGGGGGGTGATTATCTCCAACGGAATCAACCCGAAGTACGGCGAGATTGACCCCTACTGGATGGCGGCATCGGCAATTGATGAAGCCCTGCGTCAGATTGTCGCCGTTGGTGGCAGCCTGGAGCGTGTTGCCCTGCTGGATAACTTCTGCTGGGGTGATACCCGCCGCCCGGACATGCTGGGGGCACTGGTGCGCGCTACACAGGCCTGTCATGATATGGCGCTGGTCTACGGGGCGCCGTTTATCTCCGGTAAGGACAGCCTTAATAACGAGTTCGAATACGAAGGCAACATAGTCGCTATCCCGCACACGCTGCTGGTCTCGGCAATCGGTATCATGCCGGACGTCAACCGTGCCGTGTCCATGGACTTCAAGCAGGCCGGCGACCTGATATACATTATTGGGGAGACCCGTAGCGAGCTTGGGGGTTCCGCATACCTGGCTACCGGTGGCCTGGTCGGCAACAGT
This sequence comes from Dehalococcoidales bacterium, assembly GCA_030667735.1. GTDB lineage: Bacteria > Chloroflexota > Dehalococcoidia > Dehalococcoidales > Fen-1064 > DUES01. The sequence continues at coordinate 3,541 of DAOUVG010000083.1, read as the reverse complement.
GTCCCCAATGTCGACCCGCAGCGGGCTAAAGCCCTGATGGATAGCCTTAGCGCCGCCACGGCAAGGGGCCTCGTCAGGGCCTGCCACGATTGCAGTGAGGGTGGTATCGGAGTGGCCCTGGCCGAGATGGCCTTTGCCGGTGGATTGGGGGCTACCGCTCGTCTGAAAGATGTTCCGCTTGGCGAGCCAGTGGACCGGGACGATTTCATACTCTTCTCGGAGTCAAACAGCCGGTTCCTGGTTGAGGTAACCCCGGAGAACAGGGACGAGTTCGAGAAGACGCTGAGCGAAACGGTATACACTGTCATAGGACAGGTGATGGATTCCGAGGTGCTGGAGGTGTACGGACTGAACGGACAGCCAGTCGTCAACAAACCTATCGCGGACCTGAAAGAGGCCTGGCAGAGTCCGCTCCGGTGGTAGGAAAGATATGAGCAAGGTCAGAGTACTGGTACTGCGCGCCCCGGGGACCAACTGCGATATCGAAACTGCGTTTGCCTTCGAACGGGCCGGGGCCGAGTCTTCACTGGTCCACATCAACCGCTTCGTGGGTGGTGAGCAGCGCCTGTCCGACTATCAGGTACTGGTGGTCCCCGGCGGTTTCACCTATGGCGATGACATCGCTGCCGGAAGGGTGCTCGCCAATGAGTTGAGATTGGGGCTTGGTGAAGACGTGCAGCGCTTCATCGAAGGCGGCGGGCTGATTCTGGGTATCTGCAATGGCTTCCAGGTGCTGGTGAAGGCGGGGATTCTGCCCGGCCCACCCGGTACCGCCTCAACCCCGCTGACGCTGACTGACAACGATTCCGGCAGGTTCGAGTGTCGCTGGGTGTATCTTACCGTGAATCAGGACAGTCCCTGCGTCTTTACGCGGGGGATTGAGCAGATGTTTCTTCCCGTGGCACACGCTGAAGGGAAGGTCGTTGTTACCGATGATGGCCTGCCGGACGCAAACACGGTGCTGTTCTATACCGATGAGCAGGGTAATCGTGACGCCGGCTACCCGCATAATCCCAACGGTTCGGTGGAAGATATTGCCGGTATCTGCGACCAGACCGGGCGGGTGTTTGCCCTGATGCCGCACCCGGAACGTTTCATCCGGGGTATCCAGCATCCGCAGTGGACGCGGCGGGAAGCCACTGAACACGGTGATGGTTTCCGGGTCTTTCAGAACGCCGTCCAGTGGGCCGGGGGCATCTAGCCCTTTCGGCAAGGAGGTGCCAGAGTGGCTGTTGAGAAAGTCGGGCAACAGTTCAAGTGCAAGGTCTGCGGCAACGAGGTGCAGGTTACCAAAGTTGGTGGCGGTGTTCTGGTCTGCTGCGGCATACCGATGGAAGAGATTAAATAGCCGTCCGGACACCCGGTGTCGCCCTTAGTCCGCTAAGGGCGAGGGCACTTACTTCTCCGTAAACGCCAGTAGCTGGTCACCGGTGCAGGTTATCAGGAGTTTGCCGCCACTTATCTCGTACGTCTCAGCTTTACCCAAAGCCTGAAGGTAAGCATATTCCTGGTCCATGACGCCTTCGGGGTCCATGCAGTACATCTCCGTGGATGCCACCGGACCGAAGGTCAGGCTCTTACCATTGACTTCGTACGAGCCGAAGTAGTTGTTGCAACCCGCCGAACCGTTGACTTGCCCCTCTGTGAACTCTGCCGACACGGTGCTGTCTTCAATGATTATCGTGGGGTTGCCCCGGTCGCCGTACGATTCCAGCACCCATCTTTTGCCTTCTAAGTCGGTGCCATCGGAAGAGCACCCGGTTGCGCCAGGAATAGACATTACCATGCCCAGGGCCAATGCCACCAGAAAGACCTTCTTCATTTCTGCTTACCTCCCTGCCGTTGGTGTCGTTTCAGTCCTCTATTCCAGTATACGGTTGACGACGAGAACTGTCACAACACAGCGCGGGTGTTGCCAGTGTGATAGGTCAGGGTTGAGTGCTTCTACTTACTTGCGCTTTCGCCCAACTGCCGCCAGCGGTGCCACCGCCAGCCAGAGCGTAATCGTCACCAGCATCGCCGTGGTGTAGCTGATTGTGTCTTCTACCCCTCCGATTTTCGGAGCAACCTGCCCCCATAGTGCCATCAGAATGAGTGAGCTCAAGAAGAAACCGGGTACCGCCGCCAGAACTGAAAAGTAACCAAACATGTCCAACCTCCCTACGCGCTTCCACAGGATAGACACCAGAATATACGCTCGTTGTAGCAGATGTCAAATATGTGTCAGGAGCGGGTCCTCGCCAGTGCCCTCTCCAGCTCACGTCTGAGGTGCTCCGTCCTGCTGCCGGAATTAACCGGTGCCCAGGGCAGTTGTATGGATGTTTCCCACTGCTCGTGGGCAAACAGGTCGGTGTCCAGGTGGGTTTCCAGAGTGGCACGACGCCACTGTGACAGTGTCACCGCTTCCATGTCGGCCAGGACCTCACTCACTTTCAGGTCACCCCGGGCGAGTATGGCCTGCACCTGGCTCCAGGCAAGGCTCTCCGCCTTGACCCGGATCCCTTTCGACTCCAGGCCTTGCTTGAGCCGGGACAGACGCGATTGCAGTACGTCGAGCGGCGCCATACCGAGCCACTGGAAGGGTGTGCCTGCCTTGGGGATAAACGGGGACACTGTCAGCGTGATACGGCCTCCCTGCCGCTGCCGGTCAAGGATGCTCTTGCATTTCAGTGTCAGGTGGACAGCTTCCTCGATGTCATCGTCGGTTTCAGTGGGCAGGCCGATCATGAAGTAGAGCTTGAGCTGCCTGAAGCCCTGCCCGGCAACCTTGCCGACCGCCTTAAGGACATCGTCCTCGGTGAAGCCTTTGCCGATTACGCGACGAAGCCGCTCCGAACCGGCCTCCGGGGCGAGGGCCACCGTCCGTGTGTCGTGCGCGACTGCCGAGAGTACGGTGTCGGAAAGTGGCTTTATTCGTAACGAACTGACGGAAAGCTGCGCTCCCATATCCCTGATTCCGCTGACCAGTTCATCGATATGCGGATGGTCGGTGACTGCCGGTCCCACCAGGCCGATGCGTTTGCGGTATTGAAGTCCTGTCTCCACCTGTGCAAGCAGTCCGTCCACGGCGCGGAAACGGGCCGGACGGAAAACGTTGCTCACCAGGCAGAAGTTGCAGCCCCACTCACAGCCCCGCTCCACCTCGATGAGGTACAGATTGCCCAGCTCGGTGTCCGGTGTGAGTACGGTAGACTCCACAGGAAAGTCATCGAGGTCTGCCAGCCACTGCCGGGCTACCGGCGTGCCGGTCTGTACCTGCGGGACGTAGATACCGGGTAGTCCTGACAGGGACTTCAACAGGTCTGTCCTGCTTCCCCGGATACCTTCGGACAGTATGGGCAGCATCGGGGGCAGGATTGCCTCAGCCTCGCCGATGCATAGGCAGTCGAAAAACGGGGAAAGGGGCATGGGGTTGGCCGTGATACAGGCCCCGCCGGCTGCCAGGCCGATAAACTCGGCGGCAGCAGCTTTATATTATGTCTCTTACCCTTTGCCATTTACCTTTTTCTACAAAGCAGAATTTTGTATTTGTTTCGAGTTT
>DAOUVG010000200.1 GCA_030667735.1 Dehalococcoidales bacterium | reverse complement strand
GGTTCAGCATTACTGAGAGCGCCAGCAGTACCGAGGGGCGTCTTCTCAACGCTATACCGGATATGCACCCCATACTTCTCCCCGTTTCCGATATACTCCTGAATCTGCTCTCCCAGGTGTCCTATGCACAGGACGATGTCCTTAATTCCGGCTTGCCGAAGTTGCTCAAGCTGGTATTCGAGAAACGGCTTGCCTTTGAACATCATTAGAGACTTGGGACGGCCCTCGGTTAAGTATCCGAGCCTGCTCGCTAAGCCTCCGGCAAGTATTGCCACCTGCATATCAGTTCCACCGCGCCCACAAACTTTTACCACACACGCCTACGACCATCAATTATATTCTATACTACTCACCTTTACCAATGTCAATATCAGGATGTGCGGTGTCCAGGACAGCCTATACATTCTTCAGGTTACGGGTACGGTGAGTATATTAGAGAGACCCGTGCGTGTTGACTTTATTACATGCCTGACATAAAATTATTCTAGGTGGCATAAGCAGAAACGCCTGCAGAGACGGGTACTGGATGCTTGAGGGGTGGACATGTGCGGTATAGTTGGCTACATCGGCAATAGACAGGCCGCAGGAATTGTGCTGAATGCCTTGCATAAACTGGAATATCGCGGCTATGACTCCGCAGGTATAGCGACTATAGCCGACGGCTGCCTGTCTGTCAGGAAGGACACCGGAAAGCTGTCTGAGGTGAACGAGAAACACCATCTGCACCAGCTCCCCGGAGAAGTAGGCATCGGGCATGTCCGCTGGGCAACTCACGGCGCGGTTACCATAGCTAACTCACACCCCCACCTTGACTGCAAACACGAGATTGCCATCGTCCATAACGGCATTATTGAGAACACTCGCGAACTTGCCCAACGTCTCGATTCCCGGCACAAGTTTGTTTCGGAAACGGACACCGAGGTCATTGTCCATCTTATCGAAGACTACGTCGCTAACGGGTCCTCTCTGGAAGACGCCGTGCGTCTCGTAGGCAAGGAGCTAAAGGGCTCATACGCCATCGCCGCCATCTCTGCGAGAGAACCTGACAGGATAGTGGCTCTACGCAAGGACAGTCCTCTGGTGGTGGGCCTGGGAAATGAGGGCAACTTCGTTGCCAGTGATACGTTATCTTTCCTGAACGAGACTGACAGGGTTATCTTCCTTGAGGATGGTGAGCAAGCCGTCATCACCAGGGATAAGGTGAGCGTTTTCGACAGTGAGGGCAGACAGATAGATAGAGCAGCAAGCAAATTCGACTGGGAATGGGACGAAGTCACCAAGCAGGGCCATGATTTCTTCATGCTGAAGGAGATTCTCGAGCAGCCACAGGCAATGCGCCGCGCCGTGATGCAGGACCGAACGCTGATGATGGAGATGGCCCTGGAAATCCTTCGTGCCAAGCAGGTGGTATTCACAGCTTGCGGTACCTCCAGATACGCCGCCCTCATCGGTAGATATGCGTTTTCCAAGATTTCAGGCAAGTTCAGCGATGTTGTCATAGCCTCTGAGTTCGGTTACTTCGCCGATTCTATCGACAAGAACACACTGGTCATAGCTGTATCTCAGAGCGGGGAGACCGCCGATGTCATGGACGGAGTAAAGAGGGCTAAGGAGAACGGGGCTACCGTTTTCTCGCTGGTCAATGCGGTCGGGTCCTCACTGGCCCGTGCCAGCGACCGGGTAGTTTACCTTAATTGCGGCCCCGAGATAGGCGTCGCCGCTACGAAATCCTTCATGGCACAGCTTACCGTCCTGTACCTGCTGGCATATACCATGGTGAACCGATATGACGAAGGCGCCAGCCAGTTGGAGGCAGTTTCTAAGCTCATTGAGACCAACCTGCAGCACAACGGGCAGGAGATACCCAGGATTGCTGCCAAGATGAACGACAAGAATGATTTCTACTACATCGCTCGCGGAATCAACTTTGCCGTTGCCGGTGAAGGCGCCCTGAAGCTCAAGGAAATCGCCTATGTCCATGCCGAAGGGATGCCCGCCGGGGAACTGAAGCACGGTACACTGGCACTGGTTGAGAAGGGAACGCCGGTTGTCGCCATATGCCCTGCTGACTACACATTTGATGAGATGCTCTCAAACATCGCCGAGACCAAGGCTCGTGGTGCCCTGGTTCTCGGTGTTTCTGACCGGAACGATCTAATCTTTGATGAGTGGATCAGGATTCCCGAGGTAGGTGAGATATTTTATCCACTGGTGGCCATCATTCCACTCCAGCTCTTCGCATATCATTCCGCCATAAACAGAGGCCTGGACCCGGATATGCCGCGCAACCTTGCCAAGTCCGTGACGGTGAAGTAGTGCGACGGACAAGAGCACACCGGTTCCCGTAAGTGCTTGCTTCAGTGGCCCGGCTGTTCTTGGTTTCTTATCCCCGTAAGAGCCGTAAACCCACACCTGCCGACACAATTCGGGATAGGCAGGCCGCAGGTCACCCTACGAAAGGGCCAGGTCAGAGGACATGGTCAATCTTGATAGCCCGGAGAGCTACCAACAACCCGGTGTGGCGCGGATGCTCTCTTACCTTATCGCGTCTCGTACATCCTGACAATTACCGCTAAGCGCTTCCCGGCTATCTCTTCCGCTTGGCTACCACCTTCGGTCGCAGCACTTCATCCAGTCGCTTCATGCTGCCTTCTGCAAACCATCAACAATATGGCTGTACAGGTACAGTCAATATAATAAGAGAGTTTGATAGAAGTTAGACGAAGTGGGCCAATACCCGCTTGACACAGACCTGTCGCAAGTTCATATTATGTGTAGCTATAGGGGAATAACTCGTTCACCTGGTAATCTGTCTACTGCAGAAGGAGAGAATGAGTGTGATGTCAGGACGACAGATCAGGGGGTTTGTGGAAAAAGGCAGGTTATGGTAGCCGACAGATAATATCCGGAGGTGCTTGGATGGCGAAAAATCCGAAATGTCCCAATTGCGATTTACCCACTATGAGAACCAAGGACTGGGCTTGCCAGTGGTGCGGACACCCGCTGGTTTCCGAGTCTTTTCCGCAGATGTCAAAAACCTATCAGGAAGTCAAGGCGGAACGGATGAGCGAGCTGGAACCGTCGGAAACAGCGGAAACAGATGTGCCGACAGAGAATGCTAAATGCCCGAACTGCGATTTACCCACTATGAGAACCAGGGACTGGGCTTGCCGGTGGTGCGGACACCCGCTGGTTTCCGGGTCTTTTCCGCAGATGTCAAAAACCTATCAGGAGGTCAAGGCGGAACGGATAAGCGAGATGCAACCGTCGGAAACAGCGGAAACAGATGGACCGGCAGAGAATGCAATATCGGACACGCCTGAGGAGGAAACCGAATCCGCTGTGGCTGTATCGCCATCACCGGTTGTTGACGCCAGCGTCAACGTAGCGATGGAAATTGAGCCAACACAGGAGATTGCACCTGTAGAAGAGCCGGAACCGGTATCAGAGGTAGAAGAGACGTTGGAGGTTGAGGCCGAGGCAGCACCCGAGCCGGAACCGGTATCAGAGGTAGAAGAGACGTTGGAGGTTGAGGCCGAAGCAGCACCCGAGCCTGAGCCGGAACAGAAATCGGAACCCGGGCCGGTGGTAAAGCATAAGTCGAGTGGGAGAAAAGACTCTGAGACAATACCAGAAGTAACCGTCGCGGAACTATGCTCTTCTTATCAGAGCTATGGAATGGAGGGACACGATGAATTCAAGGACAGAGTCTTTCGGGTGACCGGTGTGGTGGCCAGTATCATAATTAAAGATGCTGTTGAGCAGTACTATGTTGCCTTGACTGGCAGCAAACCCCATCCTCTGGGAGATATCAACTGTATATTTGAGAAGAAGGACGTGCCGGAACTGAAACAATTGTCAATAGGCCAGGGGTTGGCAATACAGGGC
>DAOUVG010000170.1 GCA_030667735.1 Dehalococcoidales bacterium | reverse complement strand
TGATTATGGCGGCGGGATTGACTGCTGCCACTTCTTCGCTGATAATATCTGCCTTATCGGGTACGAGGTCACACTTGTTCAGGATAATGTGGTCAGCCGCCATAAGCTGTCGTTCGATGAGAACCGCGTCTTTATCCAGGCTGTCGTGTCGGCTGGCGTCATGGATAACGATTACCTTTCTGACGAAACTGCCGCTATCACCGATGACGGGCGTAATGGCCGTGAGTACGCCGGCCGGGTCGGCTACTCCGGTTGCCTCGATATATATCGGTGAGCCGGGTGCAGAGCGCAGCATCCCGGTCAGGGCGTCGGCCAGCTCGTCTCTCGAACCGCAGCAGATACAGCCGCTGACGATAGCCGAAATGTCAATGCGGTCGTCACCGATAATGGCGCCATCGACGTCGAAATCACCGAACTCGCTCATTATCACCTGCGGCCTTGTGCCCCGTTCGAACTCCCATTCGAGCAGCCTCTTGAGCAGGGTCGTCTTGCCGCTTCCGAGAAAGCCCCCGATGATGACGATTCCGGATTTTTCCACCCTTGGATACCTCTCTCCATGCCGGCTCTGGGAACCATGATATCCGAGTCTGGTATCCAGTACAAATACCCGGGTCCCGGACTACACTTCCCTGGCTCTGCGTGGAGCTATGTTAGTGCTCCACCGAATGAACTCCCTCCCTTGAGAAGAGAAGGGGGAAAGCGATATCGCTCAGGCAGCATGGCAACCATACGGCAAGGAAGAGGAAGGCGAATATCGGCAGGACAAGAAGCCATTCTACCGTTGTGCCCATGGCCATGATGATGTGGAACAGGGATGCCCAGGTGCTCAGGAAGACGTGCCCGGCGTGAGGGAACCTGGTCATAGGCTTCCGGAGACCCAGAGCAATACCGAGCAGAGCGGCCGGGTTCACCACCCACCACATCTCGATGAAGCCAATGTGAGCTTCCGCATGGGGCAGGTGGAGCAGACTCTCTCCGAGAAATGGGAGCAGGGAATCACTGATGGTGGCAATACCGATTGCCCCGAAGTACCCGATGAGGATAGTGGGCAGGATGCGCCCGCGCGAGTGCCTGCGGTACATTGCCGTTGTGACCCCGGCACTTAATACCACGTGCAGCGGGTGTAGTATGCCAAACACCGTTTCCGATGCACCGGAAACGACCGGTAGTATATCGGTCAGGGCGATAATGATGACGAAGACTATTCCGGAGGCAGCGCCGAGCACTGTGAACGGAACGTGGTGTCTCAGTTCGGTTACTATTAGACGAAACATCCTCTATTACCTGGCGGCGGATGCAGTACCGGGCATCTCCTGGCACGTACGGCAGCAGCCGGTGAATTCAAGTATGTGGTTATTGATTCTGAACCCGCTCTCCCGGGCCAGCCTTTCTTCCAGCTCTGTCAGATTGTGCCCGGTGAAGTCAACGACTTTGCCGCAATCGGAGCATACCAGGTGGTGATGGTGCTGGGGTATGCTGAGCGTGTAGCTGGGGCAGTTGGTGCCGGTGTGAAGCTCGCAGACAAGGTTCAGGGTTGCCAGGACCTCCAGGGTACGGTAGACGGTCACCAGGCCGATGCCGGGGTGGTCCAGGTGAATCCTGTCGTATATATCGGCGGGCGTAAGGTGGTCGATGCTATTGGCGATAGCGCGGATAACGGCACGACGTTGTGGAGTCGCTTTGTAGCCGTTTCGTCTCAGGGCAGCAACGATAGTCTTCTCGGTAAGTTTCATCTGAGGCACTAAATGAAAATGATTATCAATTACAGTCTAAGAGAAACGAGGACAGGTTGTCAAGCCGTGTGTGGCGAATGAATCATACAGAGTGCATTACTCTTCCCTACACTCCTTCCAGATACTCCGTGCCGATGACGCCCAACTCGGAGAGTTGGGTTATCTCTTCTCCGGACATGCCCAGAAGTTCTCCATAGACGTAGTCGTTGTGCTCGCCGAGGCAGTTGGGCGGAGTCCGGATGTCCGCCGGCGTTTTGGAGTACCTGAAGAACATCCCCGGGTAACGGTGGGTGCCGGCCTCCCGATGGGTGACCTCCTTGAAGAAGCCCCGCTCGTTGAGGTGAGGGTCGCTGTACTCATCGGACGGGGTGAGCATCGGACCGGCGGCCACTCCCGCAGCCTGGAGGATATGCATGACTTCGTACGGGTCGTGCTGTACCGTCCATTGCTCGATGTGCCTGTCCATCTCATCCTGGTTTGCCCAACGACTGAGCACGTCAGTGAAGCGTTCATCCTCTGTCCAGGGAGGATTACCCAGTGCCTTGCAGAAAGCCTGCCACTCCCCGTCCGACGTGATGGATATAGTGACCCACCTGTCCTCACCACGGCAGCGGTAGCAGCCCTGCGGCGCATTCGAGGGGTCACGATTGCCAATGGCCTCGCCGATTCTCCCGTTCATAGTGTAGTCCATCAGGGTCTCGCCCATGTGGGGGAGAAAGCCCTCCGCCTGGGAAAGGTCAATGAACTGTCCCTTGCCGGTCTTCTCGCGGTACTGCAGTGCAACCAGAGCGGCGAAGGCTACCGTACTGGCGGCCACGTTGTCGGTCCAGACCGGAATCGGGTCCCGCTCGGTGAGGTCGGACCCGGGGTAGCCCCGGAGCACTGTCATGCCGGTTATGGCATCAAGGTTGGTGCCGAAGGTGCTGTATCCCTTGTAGGGGCCTTCCTTCCCCAGACCGGACGCCGAAATCATGATGATATCCTGCTTTACCCCTTTAAGTGCCTCGTAGCCCAGTCCCAACCGCTCCATGGTGCCCTGGGAGAAGTTCTCGATGATAACGTCACCACGCCGCACCAGCTTATGGTATACTTCAATCCCTTCGGGTCGGTTCAGCTCCAGGGTTATACCGAGCTTGTTACGGTTCATGGCGTGCAACTGGAACCAGCGGTCCCAGGGCCTGTCGCCAGGCTCACCGTCCGCATAACCCGGATATTCCTCCAGCCCGGGTGCCGGCCGGGGGCGGTAACCTCTGGTCATGGCGGGAAAGCGCCCGATGGACTCAACCCTTATAACCTCAGCGCCCATATCGGCGAGTAGCGTGTTGGCCGCCGTTCCGGTGTAGACAATGCTGTGGTCGATAACCTTGATACCTTCCAGGGGTAGTCTGGACATAGGCACCTCCTGCCGAATCTGTAGGGACCGTTTAGATGATGTTCATCTCGCGTAGTCGCACCAGGTCCTGGCGACTGTACCCCAGCCGCTCGCAGTAGACTTCATAATTATGCTCGCCGAGCAATGGTGCCGGTTTGTGCGGCATTGTGGGCGCCTCCGGCAGCTTGAACGGTAGTCCGGGGTAGGTGGTACTGCCGATGACGGGATGTTCTATCTCCTGAAAGAAGTCGCGGGCGTTGAACTGGGCGTCCTTGAGGACTTCATCTATGGTGTATACGGGTGTAACCGGTAGCCGCTGCGCCTGCGCCGAGTGAAACAGCTCGTCACGGGTGTGCTCCAGTAGCCAGGGCAGGAAAATGGCATCAAAATCACTGTGGTGCTCTTTTTTTATCTCGGGAGTGGCAAATCTCTCGTCCTCAACCAGCTCGGGCATCCCCATCCAGACAGCAATGCGAGGCCAGAAGAAGGGAACAATACCATAAACAAATATATAGCCATCCTGGCAGGGATAGACGCCCCACGGGAAAGACCCCTCTCTGCGGGCCCCCTGCCTGCCTGCCTGCGCTCCCGAGAACGCATAGCCCATCAGTACGGCTGCCCCTTCCGGGGGAGCCACCATGCACTCCATGATGGAGACGTCCACGTGCTGGCCGACTCCGGTTGCCTTGCTCCCGAAGTAGGCTCCCATGGTGACCGCGGCAGCGTGTGTCCCCGCCAGGTATTGTGATTTGTAACCCGGGAACCGTAGCGGTTCGCGGCCGGGCTCGCCTTCGTTATACATGTGAACGCCCATGGCAAAACTGACCAGCTCTGTTGTCCTGTAATCACGGTAGGGGCCGGTCTGTCCGAAGTTGGAGATGGACGTCATCACCAGCCCCGGGTTGGCACTATCCAGGGTCTCGTAGTCCAGGCTAAGACCGGGCATTACCCTCGGTGAAAAGTTCTCTACCAGTATGTGTGCGTCTTTGAGAACTTCACCAAATATTCTGGCGCCGGTAGCGGTCTTCAGATTGAGGGTGATTCCTTTCTTGTTGGTGTTCAGGTGGAGGAAAAGGCCGCTCTTCTCAGGATGGGGGTCATCCCCGTGGAATGGGCCCAGTCGCCGCGCCCCGTCACCACCACCGGGCTTCTCAATCTTGATGACCTTTGCACCGTAATCGGCCAGGAGCTTGGTGCAGTACGGGCCGGCCACATAATGCGTGAGGTCCAGCACCGTGAGGTCGGTCAGCGCTTGCTGCATGACTTTCCTCCTGTCATGAAATTAGTGGACAGGTAGCTTATGCTACCTGTCC
>DAOUVG010000114.1 GCA_030667735.1 Dehalococcoidales bacterium | reverse complement strand
TGGTTTCCCAGCCCGGGGAAGTGTCGGAACTGGCAGACGAGCATGACTTAGGATCATGTGCCGAAAGGCGTGGGGGTTCAAATCCCCCCTTCCCCACCAGAAGGTAATGATATTACCCGAGATTAGATTGTGTGGTCAGTAACTGAGAATCAGTACAGGGGTTTCGCTGCACCGCCTAATCGGGGTCGAATTCAGCAACTTGCTTGTCTTTGCGTACTGTGGCCAGGATTTGTCTTCTCTTGCCTGTCTCCAATCCCATAATATTCAACAGCCTCTTAATGAACCTGAAACTAGCCTCATATTCCGGGCTGACTAGCTCGGTAACCCCCAACTTCTTAAGCTCATTAGCTTCCCTCGCCCGATGCACCCGCACTAATATTTTAAGCTCAGGGTTAATACTTAACGCGGTCTTTACCGTGGTTACCACTGCTATCGTGTCCGGATAGGTTACCACCAATGCTTGCGCTCTACCAAGATCAACCTTGGATAGAACATTTCTATTGGTAGCATCGCCATATATGCGTGGTCGGCCGCTACCCTTGGCTTCGGAAACACGCTCCGGATCAATATCAATTATAATGTATGGGATTCCGGCATCCTGCATGCCCTGAGCAATGTTTCCCCCAACCCTTCCGTAGCCGGCAATTACCACTCGGTCCAGTCTCTCAGTAGGCACGGAGGCGGAAGACGATGAAGCCTCTTTAGCGGCTACCCGTCTACTACCTGCCATAAAAGCTTGTTTAGGATATAGCCTGATAACCAGGCTGATGGTGACTGGTGTTAACAACATGGTGATAATGGCACTGGCGAGAATCAAGGAGTAAAACTGCTCCGAGACGATTCCAATATTAATCCCACTCTGAGCCAGGATGAAGCTGAACTCACCAATCTGAAAAAGGCCGGCACCGGTCAGGATGGCTATCCGGGAACTAAAGCCAAAAAGTCGAACGATACCAAAAACAACCAGCAGTTTCAGGCCGATGATGACCGCCACCAGCATTGCCACTGATTGCCAGTTATTAATCAGGAAAAGGGGGTCAAGTAGCATACCCAGAGAAACAAAGAAAAGAGTGGCAAAAATATCGCGTAAGGGCGTAATCTCTGCCAGTGCCTGATGTACGAACCTTGTTTCACGTAACACCAGGCCGACCAGGAAAGCTCCAAACACGATTGATAAGCCCAAAATATGAGTGCCTACTGCGGCACCCAGACACAATACAAGAACGGTTAACAGAAACAGTTCTCGAGCTCGAACACCACCAACCCTGCCCAACAGCCAGGGGAGTACCCAGCGTCCCGATATGATAGCTAACCCGATAAAAAGAAGTGCTTTACCTACAGATATAGCCAGAGTAAGTGGTATGTTCTCTGTCATACCACTCATTAACGGTATGACCACCATCATAACTACTACACCGATATCCTGAACAATAAGGATGGCGAGCATTATTCGCCCATGCACCGAGACCAGTTCCCCTCGCTCCATCAGTATTTTCAGGCATACTGCCGTGCTGCTGAGAGAGATAATCAACCCAAACAAGCCAGCCTGGGGCAGAGGCCATCGGAATAGAAAGTACCCTGCAATTAGCCCTAGAACGAGGGTAGCCACAATCTGGGTAATACCACCCCATACACCTATCCTGCCAACTTCACGCAATTGAGCTATCGAAATTTCCAGCCCCAGGGTAAACATCAACAGGGCAACGCCTATGGTAGCAGCCGTTTCAACAATTTCCAGGTCACCTATCAAGCCAAGAGCATGAGGCCCAACGGCTACACCGATTACCAGGTAGCCCAGGATAATTGGTTGTCTTAGTCGATGGGCTACCATCCCACCCACTAATGCTGCTGCCAGCAGAATGGCAATGGTAACAACCGGGTCTAATTGATTCATAGTTCTGCCTAAACCCCGTCGGTGGTATTTCTAACAGAGCACAGGTGAATAGCGTTAACCATCAGGTTTCAGGTGAGGCAATAATAACTGCTACAAAGCCGGAATCAGCCCCTCCTTCTCAAACAGAAGTTCGGAAACTGTTCCGAAAGGCCCACCAAACCTGCTCCTGGGCTATACCAGCTTCGACGGCCTTCCTATGTTTCATGGGTATTTATAGTCTCTAAGGAACCCATGAAGGGCAGGGAAGTACCCTACCGGTAGCCGCCGGAAATGTAGTCGCTCAGGAAGCGTACCTGCACCTTTGATTGCTCCAGCAGTGTATCGACCACATCCCGTATAGACACTATACCGCGCAGTTCCGGGCCGTCCATTATTGGCAGATGTCTGATGCTCCTCTGGGTCATGACATCCATGACATAGTCCAGATCATCATCAGGTACCCCGATAACCACGTTCTCCGTCATTACATCTTTGATTATGGTGCTGCCGATATTCTTGGCCCTTCGGAGACACTCCTTCAACAGGTCTCTCTCCGATATTATCCCCAGAATCGTCCCTTTTGTGTCGCACACCGGGAGTGCGCCGATGTTATTGTCGACAAGCTTTTGAATGGCCGCCTCCACGGTGTCATTCGGCCCAATTGTTACCACCGGGCGGCCCCTGGCTCTCAGGAAGTCACTAACTTTCTGTGAAGTATCTGCCATCTCTTTACCCCCTTCCCTGTCGTTATCAGAACAGACAGGAACATCAATATAATATTATAGGGAATGCAACACGCTAGCACAAGCAGTCTATAATGCCATGTGTATCAATGCCCGCCGGTTATACATTTCCGGTTAATACTCAATTCCTCGTTTTCGAAGATGATGTCCCTCAGTAAATGATGCTATAATGTGAGCGCTGTCCGGCAGACGGACAGCAGTCTGCACAAGGAGGTTTCGATGGCGGAGAAAACCGAAGGCATGCTCAGCCCGTATCGCGTCCTTGACCTCGCGGATGAGAGGGGCTTGATGTGCGGCAAGCTGATGGGCGACCTGGGCGCTGACGTGCTCAAGATTGAGAGACCCGGAGGCGACCCGGCACGCAATATCGGGCCGTTCTATCATGACGAAGAAGACCCGGAGAAAAGCCTGTACTGGTTCGCTGTGAACACCAGCAAACGAGGAATAACCCTGGATATTGAGACGGCGGAAGGCAGAGATATCTTCCGCAAGCTGGTAAAGACCGCAGATTTTGTTATTGAGTCTTTCTCACCGGGGTACATGGACGGACTCGGACTGGGCTATGCGGAACTGGAGAAGATAAACCCGGGCATTATCCTGGTATCCATCACCCCGTTCGGGCAGACCGGACCTCAGAAGGACTTCAAGGCTTCTGACCTTGTCCTCTGGGCAGCCGGAGCGGGTCCCTGCATGCGCTCATTCGGAGACTACGACAGGCCCCTGCACCGGATAAGCCAGCACCCGCAGACCTACTTCCATGCCGGAACTGAGGCAGTCGTCGGGGCAATGGTCGCGCTGTACCATCGTGGGGATTCCGGTGAAGGTCAGCACGTTGACGTGTCAATCCAGGAATGCATGGGGTTTTTCCCGGTAGGGGACTGGGACCTGAACCGTAGATATCGTCCGAGGGGAGCATCACCAATACCTGTCAATGTGCGGCACATATGGCCCTGCAAAGATGGCTATGTCATGTGGCGCTATACCGGTGGGCCGAATGCGGTACGACACAGCATTCCGCTGGTCAACTGGATGGTCGATGAGGGCATGGCTGACGACTGGTTGAAGAACTTCGACTGGCAGAACTTCAGCCACTTCAACACCACTCAGGATGTTATAGACCGGATGGAGGAACAGACCATCAACTTCTTCATGGGCCACACCAAGGCTGAAATGATGGCTGGAGCCATCAAGAACCGTATCATGCTATATCCGGTAGCTGCGGCCAATGACATGGCAGAGAGCCCGCAACTTGCCGCCCGTGACTTCTGGCCCCGGGTGGAACACCCCGAACTGGGCACCGATATCAGGTATCCCGGCAAGTTTGCCAATGCTTCGGAGACGCCGCCCGTGATATCACGACGTGCTCCACTCGTCGGAGAGCATAACGAGGAAATATTCGTTGAGGAACTGGACATCTCCAGGGAATCACTGGCCAAGCTGAAGCAGGACGGCGTTGTCTAGCGCGTGGTCTGGCACGTCAGACCACGCTGAGCTAACAGAGGCAGGAGGAAAAGCATGTCAAAGAAACCGCTTGAAGGCATAAAGGTTGCTGATTTCACCTGGGTATGGACAGGTCCGACCAGCACCAAGGTACTGGCCGACTTTGGTGCTACGGTACTCAGAATAGAGAGCAAGGTGAGGCCGGACGTCTGGCGAATACAACCCCCTTTTAAGGACGATATCCCTGGCCCTAATCGTGGGGCTGTCTTCAATTCGCAGAATACCAGCAAGATGAGCTGTTCGGTTAACCTCGGCCTCCCCAAAGGTAAGGAAATCGCCAAGAAGTTCGTTGCCTGGGCTGATATTGTCGCCGATAACTATGCCGGCGGGGCTATGGATAGAATGGGTCTCGGCTATGAGGTGCTCAAAGAGATTAATCCGGACATAATAATGATGAGTTCCAGCCTGATGGGGCAGAGTGGCCCGTGGCACAACAGCCCGGGTTACGGAGACCAGCTCACCGCTGTATCCGGTATCAGCCATATTTCGGGATGGCCCGACCGGATACCCGGGGAGGTCGGGTTCTACACGGACTATATCGCGCCGCGGTTTAACGCGCTCACTATCCTCGCGGCCCTCGATTACCGTCGGCGGACAGGGAAAGGGCAGTATCTGGATGTCGCCCAGCACCAGGGGAGTCTGCAATTCGTCGGCCCGATGCTACTTGACTACGAGGTTAACAATCGCATCGCCGGCAGGATGGGTAACCGCGACCCACGTGGTGCCCCTCACGGCAATTTCTGCTGTAAAGGCGTGGACCGTTGGTGCGCCATTACTGTGTTTGATGATGAGGAGTGGCAGTCATTCTGCCGGACTATCGGTGATCCGCCATGGACAAAGGAGCCGAGGTTCGCCACTCTTGAGGGGAGAAAGGAAAACGAGGACGAGCTTGAGGTACTGGTAACAGCGTTTACCGTTAACCAGGTGGACCGGGATTTGATGAACACTATGCAGACTGCTGGTGTACCCGCTATGATGGTGAACACTCCGGAAGACGCCATGGAGCATGACCCGCAATTATTATCCCGCGAGTTCTTCCAGTGGCGCGACCACCCCGAACTGGGCAGCTACCGTGCACCCAGGCAGCCCTGTGTCCTCTCCAAGACACCCTGTCAAATAGAGCGTGCTCCGCTGTATGGTGAGCACAACGAATACGCTTTCAAGGAAATCCTCGGCATGACTGACGACGAAATTGCCGAACTGGTCATCGAAGGCGTTGTACAATAACCTGACAGTAATTGCCTGACCGACTGATGTCGTCTCAACTGCGGCCCCGTTCAAGAACGGGGCCGCTTTCTTTTCCATAGCTAACCGCACAGGCACTCTCCGATGGCAACCGGCATTGGCTGTACCGGAGTCTCACTGACGTGACGGACACCGCACAACAGCACATTGACCACTGACACCCGATGCAGTATAATTTTGCTTGACCCGCCACTCGGAATTACCCCTGACCCCGTTTAGAGTGATACAAGGGTAGGGGAGTAATCAAACGGCATACGGGCTCGTAGCTCAGTGGTTAGAGCGGTCGGCTCATAACCGATTGGTCGTAGGTTCGAATCCTACCGAGCCCACTTTCGAATCTAATTCCTCACAATATCCGCCGGAATTTTACGAAAACGCGCATGTTCAACCACCAGCCTCAGAACTGTTGCAACTACGCGAGTTAATGTATATACTCCTAGTGTAGTGTTTCGTAAATATCGTTATTTTGTATGACGATGCTGATC
>DAOUVG010000188.1 GCA_030667735.1 Dehalococcoidales bacterium | reverse complement strand
ACTAAGGTCAAGGGCTGTAGGGAACTAGTCAGTGAAGTCATCGACAAAGATTTATGTTGCCTCTGTGGTGCCTGTGCTGGCAGCTGTCCTTACCTCGTCTCATATCGAGGCAGGATTGTGCAACTGGACAATTGCACCCTCTCGGACGGGCAGTGTTATCAATACTGTCCCAGAACCTTTCCCGATATGGATGCCATTAGCCAGCACGTGTTCGGGGAACATTACAGTGAGGACGAACTTGGTACCGTCAAAGAAGTCCTGATGGCAAGGTCCGTGGATGCAGTTATTAAAGAGAAAGCACAGTATGGTGGGACGGTAACTACCCTTCTCTCACTGGCGATGGCGGAGGGCCTGATTGACAGCGCTATCCTTACCCGGACAACCGCGGACAAAACTCCGGAGGCATTCCTGGCCCGGAATACGCAGGAAGTGCTTCAATCCGCTGGCTCCAACTACATGGCTTGTCCCATTTTGGAGACCTATAACCGCCTGCCTGAAGACAACAGCGACAAGCTGGCAATAGTTGCTGTACCTTGCCAGGTTATGGCTGCCACCAAGATGAAGATAGAGCAACCACAGCATCGCTCCAGCACCGACAATATCAAGCTGGTAATCGGACTATTCTGTACCTGGGCACTGGCCCCGGATAGCTTCCACCGGTTTTTGAAAGATAACCTTAATCTACCCTCAATAATCAAGGTTGATATTCCACCGCCTCCGGCAAACCGCTTCGATGTCTATACCCACTCGGGGAAAGTCTCCCTGTCACTGGAGGAGGTCAAGGAATTCACCATGCCCGGTTGCGCCCATTGTCTCGATATGACATCCGAGTTTGCCGATATCTCGGTCGGCTCAGTAGAGGGCATCGAGGGCTGGAATACAGTCATCATTCGCACCGATAACGGTGCCAAACTTATGGAGATGGCTGTGAAACAGGGGAAACTTGAGACTAATACCCTGCCTGCTGAGAGTCTGACTCACCTCAAGGAAGCCGCACTGAACAAGAAGAAACGCGCATTAGGTGAAATCGTTAAAAAGACTGGCAGTAAGAAAGACCTGCTCTATCTCGGTTTATCACCGGCCCTGGTCGATAGGCTCTTATCTTAGCAATAGTATATTAAGGAGGTTAGTTGAGATGCCGGATATTGATATTGATGCACCGGGCACTACTCTACTGCTAATGGGTAATGAAGCCATTGCCCGCGGTGCCCTGGAGGCAGGGGTAGGATTCGTTTCCTCCTATCCGGGGACACCTTCATCAGAGATTCTCCCCGCTCTTGCCGGAGTCGCCAAACGGAGAGGACTGTATGCCGAATGGGCGATTAATGAGATGTTAGCCATGATGAATGCCGCCGCCGCCTCTATGGCTGGTGTGCGCTCTATGGCTACCATGAAGCAGAACGGCACCAATGTTGCTTTGGATTTCATTGCCACTCAGATAGCCAGAGGTCAGCGTGGCGGAGGTGGTTTGGTCCTGGTAAACTGTGATGACCCCGGTCAGAGAAACAGTCCCAATGAGCAGGATACACGGCACGTGGCTAAGATGCTTGGTATCCCAATGCTCGAACCCGGTGACTTCCAGGAAGCCAAGGACATGACGAAGTGGCTCTATGACCTTTCCGAGGAATTAGATTGCCTGGTCATGCTCCGCGCAGTCGCTAAAATCGCTCATACCAGTGGTAATGTTACCCTCGGTGAGCTCTCTAAGAGAGAACATAAGGCGCATTTCCCTCTGGATGCACCAATAATGGCACCCGGCAGTCCAATGATGCCGCATGCCCGCGTGCTTCAGAAGGTTGAAATGGCGAAGGAAAAATTCGAGTCGTCGCTGTTTAATCGCTATATCGGCCCGGACAAGCCGGAATTACTGATTATCGCCTGTGGTGCCTCCTGGCTTCATGCTATGGAGGCGGTGAGAATACTACAGCTACAGGACAGGGTTGGTGCCTTGAAACTGGGTACCATCTGGCCCCTGCCGGAAAAACTCATTGAAGAGTACCTCGGAAAGTCGGACCAGGTTCTCTTTATGGAAGAGGTTGACCCCTTCGTCGAAGGGAACGTAATGGAATTTGCTGCCAGCCTCGGGCCCGTTGGCCCGCGCCCGGTTTTCTACGGTAAGCGCTCCGGGCATGTCCCTGCCTTTGGCGAACTGAACCCGGATGCTGCTATCCGGGCAGTAGCTAAGGTTATGGATATCACCTATCAGCCTCGTCCCGCTGATTATAGTAAGCGGGTTCAGGCAGCCTCAGAAAAAGAGGTCATCCTGCGAAGCGGGACTTTATGTGCCGGCTGTCCTCATCGGGCCAGCTATTGGGCAATCCATAAAGCCCTCAAACTGGATGGTCGCGATGGTTTTGCTACTGCCGACAATGGTTGCATGGGCGCAGGAGCCGGTGCCGGTGGTTTCTACGTTGCTAAAATCGCGGGCGCTATGGGAAGTGGCGCCGGATTGGCTGACGGTCTGGGTAAACTTGGACAGTTCGGTTTTGATCAACCGGTGATTGGTGGCCTGGGTGACTCTACCTTTTACCATGCAGGTATCCCGGCCCTATTAAGCGCTGTCTGGAATCGTTCCAACTTCACCCTTATCATTTATGACAACAGCGCTACTGCCATGACTGGCTTTCAGCCTCACCCCGGTACTGGCATGACCGCTATGGGGGAGCCGGGGAAAGCCGTATCAATTGAGGACATCTGCTGCTCGTTTGGAATACGGGTTGAAATTTGCGACCCCTTCGAACTGGACAAGACTACGGATACAGTTCTCGATGTCCTTCGTGATGAAGCTAATGGCCCCAGGGTGGTCATAATGCGACATGAGTGTGAATTACAGAGAGCCAGGCGGGAAAAACCACCATATAAGGTGTACGTAGACCCGGATAAGTGCCTGGGAGAAAATTGTGGTTGCGACCGCTTATGTACCCGGATATTCCGTTGTCCCGGGATCAGGTGGAATGAGGAAACAGGCAAGGCTGAAATAGACGAGATTACCTGTTCCGGCTGTGGGTTGTGTGTAGATATATGTCCGCAGGGAGCAATAACGAAGGAGGCATTAGTGCCAGAAGCGAAAGAGCTGGAGGAGGAGATAGTAGGACGATGAAAGCATTAATGAAAGACCCGCTCAGCCTGATTGTTATCGGTGTCGCCGGTCAGGGCAATGTAGTCACTTCATATCTCATCTGTAACGCTTTGGTCAGGGAAGGCTACCTGGTAACCTTCGGGCAAAGCTACCCGCCACAGCAAAGGGGTGGCTCTGTTATTAATTATATCAGGGTCTCCACGGAAATCCAGACCAGCCCCATTATCCCTGAAGGGCGTGCTGATGTCATCGTCGCTATGGAACCGGTAGAAGCCATGCGAATGCTTAACCAGTACGGAAACCCGGATGTCATTACCATGGTTAACCCCAGACCAATACAGGCCATTGATACCACCGGCCTGGGGGTGGAATATCCTTCTCTGGATAAAATCATGGAAGACATCAGAGGGCTATCTGCCAGGACCTGGGTCGTAAACGCCACTGAGGAGGCGCAAAAACTGGGCAACGCTATCATGGCCAATGTTGTCCTCGTTGGTGCTCTCGTCGGCTCCGGTGTCCTCCCGCTGGACAGAAAATCAATGGAACCAGTAATTGCGGAACGCTTCCCGAAAGCCGTCGAACTCAATATGAGTGCTTTTGACCGCGGCGTTGAGCTTGTAAAACAGTAAGGAAAGTCTTTACTGCTTACAGAAAATAGACAGGAAGGTCTGGCAACAGGAGAGGACGGGAAGAAGTTTAAGAGCCTCATGGTAGGGGGCGGCCCCATGTTTGTGACGTTAAATGGCTTTGCCTATCAGTGTGCAGACTGGCCTGGAATAAATCTCGGGAAGACCGATAAACCCAAAGAGATGACAGAGGAGGAAATAGAAGCCGCCGAGCGAAGGGCGATGGCAATGAAGCGGACGCAATCGGACAACGCCGAGATGGAAATATATGATATGGACCTGTTTCTTGCCTCGCTTTCGTCCGAAGACCTTGACGCGTTTAACAAATGGTCCGAGGCGGCTTATATTGAGGTGGTCCCCAATATTTAGACAGGT
>DAOUVG010000258.1 GCA_030667735.1 Dehalococcoidales bacterium | reverse complement strand
GCTTTGAACCGGATATAGTGCACATCTCAGGCAGTATCTATGCCATAGCCTATCAGGGTAACAAGAGTGATGGCTTTCTGAAAACAGTGGAGATTACTGCTGATGGCCAGATTACGGACACCGTAGTTGACACCCTCGAGTACGACACCGCGGATGGATACGAGCCAGATATAGTCCATGTATCGGGGGACACGTATGCCATAGCCTATCGAGGTTCGAGCAGTAATGGTTTTCTGAAGACGGTTGAGATAGCCTCCGACGGTCAAATAACGGACACCGTGATTGACACCCTCGAGTTCGACACCTCGGATGGGTATCAGCCGGACGTAGTCCACATCTTCGACAGTATCTATGGGATAGTCTACCGCGGTACGAATAACGATGGTTTTCTGAAGACGGTGGAGATTGCGGCTAATGGTCAAATCACGGACACCGTAGTTGATGCCCTTGAGTTCGACACCTCGGATGGATATGAGCCAAATATGGTCCATGTATCGGGAGGCACGTGTGCCATAGCCTATTGTGGTACGGGTAGCGATGGTTTTCTGAAGACGGTGGAGATATCCACCAGTGATACCAGCTTCACTACCTGCACCATTGATTCGACCACCGGGGAGAGCACCACCCAGGCAGAGGTCAGGATTGAAGATGATAATGTTTATATTCTTTCCTGGGTGATAGAACGCTGAGACCTGTATTTGATGATGAGAGTCGTTCGTACGAATAGAGAGGGAAAACAGTGGTAAGAAAGCGGCTGCTTGCCATTATGTTAGCGATATGCCTTGTCGCTGTGTATGTATTCTTCGGCGTCGACTACCTGGGCCAGGATACGCAAAAGGAAGTGCTGTACAGAGGTATATCCGATGCCAGAGAAGCTCTGGCGCTGATTGCAGAGATGCCCGGGGATACGGAAGAGAGGCTGGCCGCGGTACAGGCAGGTCTTACCGCGGTGCAGAATGAATTCCCCACTGAAGTAGACACCACCCTGGTCGTGAGTACCATCCTCATGCTGGGAGAGGAGTGTGGTGTGAAGGTTCTACCTCTGGCTACTGAAGCCTGGTCAAGTAGTGAAGTCGGTGGACATGAATACCCCGTTTTCCGTGTTGAGATAGATGTGGAAGGGGAGTTCCTGGACACAATGGACTTCCTTTCAATGCTGGAGAGCACGGAGTTTAAGACACTCATATTGGGGGACCTGAATATCTCTTCGGATGGTGGGCCGTTAGGAGAAGGGAGTCTGGACGGAGAAACTTCGTTGATGACGGCCAATCTGGAACTGGCTGTCTATGCCCGGCCCGAGACCTATGACTAGGAGCGTGCTGTCAGGATGAGGGTGACACTGAGTATCAGTGCAACGAGTATCAGGCTCATGACTGTCAAAGGGCAGCAGGTGCATAAATGGGGCTGTGCTCCTCTGGAGCCGGGATTGGTCAAGGATGGCCGGATACAGGACACCATGGCAGTTGCCGGCGTCATCAAGAGCCTCTTCAGTAAAATGAAGGCTCCCGGGGGACAGGTTATTGTCACTGTGACCGGTTTACCATTTATCCATCGCCTTCTGAGTCTGCCGGAGTTGAAGCCGGCTCTCATGAGGGAAGCCATCCTGCGAGAGATGAGAAGAGAGGTCTCTCTGCCCCTTCAAGAGCTTTATCTTACCTGGCAGGTTGTAGCCACAAGGGAAAGCGAGCAGGACTTCTTTGTGCTGGGTCTGGCCCGCGAACCGGTAGACGCCGTCATCAGGACACTATCGCAAGCGGGTATAAAACGGTGTGTTCTGGACTTGAAACCGCTGGCCCTGGCGAGGGCGGCCCATCGAGAGAATGTGTCAATAGTGTCTATGGAGCCTGATTCCTTCGACATTGTCCTGGTGGCCAATGGCGTCCCGGTAGTCATGCATTCGATAACACCGAGAGGGGAAGGCGCCACGATTGAGGACAACATACGGCGTATTGCGGATGAACTATCCAGGACAGTTCGCTTTCATGACAACCTGCATCCGGAAAGTGCCATCGGTCCGGACACGCCGCTACTCCTGACCGGGGAGCTTTCGACTGATGCCGCTGCCGGTGAGCTTCTCCAGGCTGAGACAGGGTACCAGGTAGGACCGTTGGTATCCCCCTTGCAGTGTCCTCCGGACCTGCCCGTGGCAGAGTACGTTTCCAACATGGGCCTTGCCCTCAAGGGATTGATGCCGAAGACAGTCTCGGGGGACGGCAAAACTGGTTATCACGATATAGATATCGACATCCTCTCGGCGAGGAAACAGGTAGCGGCAAACCCACTGCGGTTGGGGCAGGTGGTCTTTCTGCTGGCAATAGCGGCTGGTATTGGTCTTATGTATCCCGGGTATCAGGTCTGGAGCCAGACAGACGCCGAGGTGGTACGACTGGAGGCGGAACTGGAGGGTACCAGGCAGGAGCTTCATCATACTATGCTGGCCAGGGCTGAAGTTCTGGAACACGAAGACGCCATTAACGTACTTGTCGACCGTAAAAATGTCCTGATACAGGAGCATGAGGACATCCTCACAACAGGCGGGGGTGTTACCGATACCCTGAGAATCATCACAGGAGCCATACCGGCCGGCGTAGGCATGGAGTCTATTGCGGTGGACTCGGAGCATGTGGTGGTCAGTGGTGTGGCCGATACCCCTGCATCGGTCGTGGAGTACGCCAGGGCACTTGAGCGTACCACCGTATTCAGCACGGTACGTATTGTTGAGATTGGTGAAGTAGTTGACGAAGAGGAAACCGGGCCTGTCGGTACATCCTTCATCATTGCTGTTACGAGGTAGGGGTAAGGGAATGAGAGAGTTACCGTGGGCACAGACCCCAATATTCGGAGCCACAGAACGAAAGATACCGGGCAGATACTGCCATCACACACATGAATGCGCGGCCATGCCGGGAGTAGACAGGGAGGGACAACCATGAAAGTAAGAGATAAACTGACCGCCGGATTCCTGGCTATCATTGTACTGATGTGGGTCTCTGTCCTGTTTGCGTCACAGACATACAGGTCTATCCACAACGAATTCGAAGTAATGCAGGAGGATATCATTCCCGGTGCGCTGGTAATGGCTGAGATGTCGGAGAAGCTTGAAGCAGTCAGGGCCTG
>DAOUVG010000285.1 GCA_030667735.1 Dehalococcoidales bacterium | reverse complement strand
GGAGTTTGACTGCCACTATACTAGAAATAAGTAGTAGTACCGAGGACCGACATGCCCCCAACATCCCATTCTGAAAACACCTCCCCCCACCCCCTGAAATACTACCGTAAGCTCGCCACCCTGAAGGGCAGGCTGGAGGCGGGGACGTTCGTCATCGAGGGGGAGCGGGCGGTGCGGCAGGTCGTGGAGAATCGGCCGGATGCCGTCCTTGAGATAGTCACTATCGAGGACACGCCCGCGCTCTACCCCCGGTACCCGCAACGCACAGTGACCGAGGGCCAGTTCCGGCACATTACCAGCAGCAAGACGCCCCAGGGAGTCCTGGCCGTCGTCAGATTGCCGCTGGAGACGTACTCGGACAACCTGCCGGAGAAAGCCGGCAGGCTACTGCCGGACGGCCCGCGAGTGCTCTTCCTCGAAGATATCCAGGACCCGGGCAACGTCGGCACCCTGATACGCACCGCCGCCGCCTTCAACTTTTCCGGCGTCATCCTTACCGAGAAATCCGCCGACCCCTTTTCGCCCAAGTGCGTACAGTCCACCGCCGGCAGCGTGTTATCGTTATGGCTCCGGCGTACGAAGGACTGCATGGGGATGGTGAAGGAGCTTAAAGAGCAGGGCTATTTCCTGCTCGCCGCCGACCTCGCCGGCAAGGAAGACACCACTATCCTCACAGGCAGGCATAAGTTGATACTGGCGCTGGGTAATGAGGCTTCCGGGCTCACGGATGAAGTACTGAAGATGGCCGACTACCGTCTCAGGCTGCCCACCGTCCGGGAGAAGGCTGAATCGCTCAATGTAGCCGCCTGCGGCGCTATCCTGATGTACCTGACTTCCCGCAAATAGCTATTGCCCGGCACCGGTAGCAGAGGTTTTCCTGGCCTGGTACCTCGCCTGGCCCTCACCGAAGAGCCTTTCCTCTTCTTCAGTGGCGAGTATCAGCACGGGCACTTCGGTCGGCCTACCCCCGGCATCAAGAGCCACCATGACAAAATAGGCAGTCAGCGCCCCGACCCTCTGGCCGGCGACGAGGTCTTCCGTCTCGACCCGGACCTGCACCTCCATCGAGGAGCGGCTGACGAAGGTGAGCCGTCCGCGGACAATCACCAGGCTGCCGACACGGACCGGACTGCGGAAAACGATATCGTCTACCCGGCCGGTGACGATATTGGTGCGACAGTGACGGGCAGCCACGACACCAGCCGCATTGTCCATCAGCTTCATCAGCTCGCCGCCGTGGACGAACCCGGCCGGATTTGCCTGGTCCGGCAGCATCACCTGTGCCATCTCGACCGCCGAATGACACACTGTCCTGCCTTCAAATTCCCCGCCTTTCTTCAGCCCCTCGCGCAGTTTACGGAAGTTTGCCTCATGGTTCGCCTCAACCTCTCTCATCCTGCGGAAGAAGTCGGCAATCTCGGTAAAGCCTTCTGCCTCGGCAATCTCGGCAGCTTCCGGGTAGAAACGGGTGGCCTCGGCATGCTCACCCTTTATTGCCTGCTCCAGGTTCTCCACGACATCACCAGTACCACCAAGGAACTCAAACTCGTGGCGGGCATGTTCGGCCTCATTCATAGCCGTCGCGGCAAACAGATCGGCAATCTGCTCCAGACTGGCCTGCCTGGCGACATCGGCAAAGTAGCGATAGCGGGCACTGACCCTCACCTCCGCCGAAAAGGCCTTCAGCAGGAATTTCTCCGTCTTGCTTCCCTTCAGTTCCATGATACTCCCCCCATTAGAGTACGAACTTCTCGATAGCGGCAGCAACGCCGTTGTTCTCCACGTCAGGAACGACATAATCGGCGAGTGTCTTCAACTCGTCGGGGGCGCTGGCCATGGCAATCGCCAGCCCGGCACGTGACAGCAGTGAAATATCATTAAGGCCGTCTCCGATGGCTGCCGTCTCCGAAAGTGGTATCCCCAGGAAAGAGGCCAGTTCCTCCAGGGCCTTCCCTTTGGAGGCCGCCGGGTTAATCACGTTAATGAAGTGCTCGTCCGGGTAGGCCGGAGTTCCCGTCCAGGACAGGTTAAGTCTGCTGCCGAAGTGAAGCCGGAAGAGTTCGGCTTTCGCCTTTTCCTCCGTGGAACGCACCGGCAGGGTCGCCTTGATAATCCTCTCCTCCCGCCACACGCTGTCGAAGTCTACCAGGGTCGGTTCAATCCCGAAGAAATTACGACGGATAGCGGCTGCCCAGTTCTCCTGCTCGATGAAATACCGGGTGGACGAGTAAAGTTCAATAGTCACCCCGTTCTCGCCAACGAAGTCGACTATATCCCCGAGCAAATTGCGGTCTATCGGCTCGGCATAGACCTCTTCGCCGGTCTGCGGGTCGGCGACAAGGGCACCGTCGAAGAACACGTGGTAGCCGTCCAGACCAAGGTACTCAAGGACCCGGCGGCTGGCCTCGACCACACGTCCCGTCGAGAGGGAGACCCGTATCCCCGACCTGCTGGCCCTGGCGACGGCCTCACGGTCAACAGGCGCTATCACCCCCTGCCGGTTCAGCAGAGTGCCATCTATATCCACGACAAGTATACGGGGTTTCACGTTCAACTATCATTCCTCCGGGTTCTGTATGGAGCGGTAACGGAATTGACGCCTGACAACGACTATGCTATATTAGGCGCGTGGCAATCATGCCACGCGGGGCAGCGTAGCTCAGTTTGGTAGAGCAGAGGACTCATAAGCCTCGGGTCGTGGGTTCGAATCCCTCCGCTGCCACTTTTCTTTTTCTATGCCACCACCCGATTATAGCATATAGCCCGCAAGTAGACCGTGATACCAGCGGAAGATAGGAACTGTCCCGCAGGTACACAATTGTGCCAGGCT
>DAOUVG010000139.1 GCA_030667735.1 Dehalococcoidales bacterium | reverse complement strand
CTCCGCTTGTTACGGTTATAGTTCTCCCAGTTGTAGTCGAAATCGGACGGGCAGGCATTACCCTGATCGGCCATAGCATCCTTGAAGACCCGCCAGTAATCACCCGTGGTCGGGTTTTCGATGTGGATGACATCTGCCCCGAAGTCGCCGAGGATGCGGGCTGCCATCGGCACAGCCGCCACCTGCGAACAATCGATAACCTTGATGCCTTCTAGTGCCATACTCATTATTCGTACATCCCTCCTCTGTTTTTATTACGCTCAAAGTGCTGACCACACTGGCTAGTAGTTATTGAGGAGCCATCCCTGGTAAGGGCGGAGGTCGAGTACCGTCGGCGTTCCTGCAAGTAATCCAATAGTGAATACTTTAGGACGATGGGGCGGTCTTGTCAAGGGCGCCGCCTCCGGTTATTGGAAGGATCGGCTAAAGACATGCCTGAGGTCCCCTGGTACAGGTTCAGAGTCAATACGTGCTATACTGGATAATCGGGAAGCCTGAGAGCCTGCTGTGAGCTTCGTTGCGCTCTCTGGCAGGCTCTTCTAGCGTGATAGGAAAGCAAAGGAGTCACAGTCTGAAGGCAAGAGGTTTACGGTTATGAATCAGGCGGCTCTGGCCGGGGTGAGGGTGCTGGAATACTGCCAGATGGTGTGTGGGCCATACGGTGCCAAGCTCCTGGCCGACCTCGGTGCCGAGGTGATAAAGGTAGAAAAACCAGTCACCGGAGACCAGGCGCGGAGCAGGGGTCCATTCCTTCATGATATACCCCATCAGGAACGAAGCGGGCTCTTCCTCTATCTTAATACCAATAAATACGGCGTTACTCTGGACCCTGCCGGTAGCGCTGGTAAGGTAATATTCCTTGAACTGGTGAAGTGGGCTGATGTTCTGATTGAGGACACCGCTCCCGGCACGATGGAACGCCTGGGACTTGGGTATGGTTACCTGAAAGAGATTAACCCTTCTCTGATAATGACCTCGATAACGCCCTTCGGGCAGACGGGCCCTTACCGGGGCTACAAAGCACACCATCTCAATATCTACCATGCCAGCGGGCAGGCGAGTTTCTCCTTCACGCAAAAGCAGGGAGGGGATGCCACTCCGGTAAAGGGCGGGGGATATGTCGGCGACTACGATGCCGGTCTCAGTGGGGCGGTAGCCACTCTGGCGGCGCTATATAAACGTGGTCCTGATGGTACCGGTCAGCATATAGATGTCTCCAGGCAGGAAGCTCTGATTTCGCTGGATAGAGTTGACATAAGTGCATCCGCCAACGACCCCAACGCCACGGCCAGGCGGAGGGGAATGCTCGGTGGTCTGATGCCCTGCAAAGATGGCTACGTGATGGTCATAGCACCACAACAACACCAGTGGGAGGCCCTGGTCAAGCTTATCGACAATCCGGAATGGGCACACAGTGAGAAGTGCAGGGATGAATGGGCCCGCTCTGAAAATGTAGCCGAACTTCAACCCCTGATTGAAGAGTGGATGCTCCGGCACAACAAGGACGAGATATACCATCGCGGGCAGTATTTTGGCTGTCCGGCGGCGGCAATAAACTCGGCATCCGACGTCTATGATTCTTCGCAAGAGAAGCACCGGGGGTTCTTCGCCGAGATTGAGCATACCGAGGCAGGCAGACTGAGCTATCCGACAGCCTCATACAGGCTCTCGGAAACACCGTGGCGGGCTAACCGTGCTGCCCCTGTTCTGGGCGGACACAACGATAGTGTCTACCGGGGATTGGGTCGCAGCGAAGAAGAGCTGGCGGAATTGAAAGAACGTGGTGTCATCTAGATGGGAGAGCGGAACATGGAAGAGTACCCTCTGGATGGAGTAAGGGTAGTCGATTTTACCTGGGCATGGGCTGGACCGTACGCCACGCTTCTTCTGGCAATGCTCGGTGCCGAGGTGATAAAGGTAGAAAGCCAGCAACGTCTCGACCACACCCGGCTCCGGTCGCTGATGACAGGGCCAACGATGGGCGGCCCCAACCAGTCGACCGTTTTCAACGACATTAACCTGAATAAACTGAGCCTGACCCTGAATCTTACCCGGGCCAGGGCCATCGATATCGCGAAGAGACTGGTGAAGGCGTCTGATGTCGTGATCCAGAATATGCGCCCTGGTGTAATGGAAAGGCTGGGTCTCGGCTACGAAGCGCTGAGAGAGGCCAAACCCGATATCATCATGCTTTCTTCGTCGGCGGTAGGTGCAACTGGTCCGGAAAAGACTTATGTTGGCTATGCTCCGACCTTCGCTGCCCAGAGCGGGCTGGCATACGTTTCCGGTCACATTAACGGGCCACCGTCCACCCTGACGGGTGCTATCGACACCAGGGTGGGTACCACGGCAGCCTTCGCGATACTTGCCGCACTCATCTACCGCCAGCGGACCGGAAAGGGCCAGCACATAGACCTTTCCTCCTCTGAGGCTATCAGTTGCCTTGCGGGGGACATGCTGATGGACTACACCATGAACGGCAGGGTGAGAGAGCGCGACGGCAATAGCGACGAGGTCATGGCACCGCACGGTTGCTATCCCTGCCAGGGAGAGGACCATTGGGTTACTATTGCTGTCTCAGACGAAGAGGAATGGCGGGCTTTCTGCAATGCTATTAGTGGTCCCGACTGGACGAATGACCGGATGTTCGCCGACGCCGCCAGCCGTCGACAGAACCGTCCAGAACTGGATAGGCTGGTCGCGGAATGGACCAGGCAGCATACTGACTACGAAGTGATGGATGTCCTGCAGAGTGCAGGAGTAGCCGCGACGCCAACCTTCAGCGGCAGTATGATTCCCCGGGACCCCCACCTGAAGGAACGGGGTATCCTGGCCGAGGTAGAGCATCCCGAGATAGGAAAGAGAACGGTTGTCGGACCACCCTGGCGTCTCTCTGCTACGCCGACACGGATTCCGCGTGCCGCACCGCTGATTGGTGAGCACAACCAGTATGTGCTTGGAGAACTGCTTGGTATCTCGCGTGACGAGATTGAGCGACTTGTTGAAGAAGAGGTGGTGTACTGAAGTAGCTCCGCTGCTGCCGAATCGAGATACTCTAATTCTGTTGATAACATAGAAAGGAATAATGAAGATAACAGCCATTGTCGGTAGCCCGAGGTCTAACGGAAACACAAGCCTCCTTGTCGACGAGGCACTAAAGGAAGTGGCCGGAAGGGGACTGGAGACCGAGAAGATAATGCTTGGTGAATACCAGGTGGGCCCGTGCCTCGGGCATGAGAACTGCCCATCACTTTCAGAGTGCCTGCAGAAGGATGACGTCCCCTGGATTCTGGAAAAGTTCCGTGAGGCGGACGGCATCATTCTGGGCAGCCCGGTCTATTACTATACTATAACCGCCCAGATGAAGGCCTTCATTGACCGGAACTACTTCCTCTACACCCACGGAATACCCCTCAAAGCTCGGTGTGCCGGCACGATTGCCGTTGCCGGTGGTGCCGGACTTGAGCGGACAGACCGGGACCTGAGGCGTTTCGCCAGGATGATGACCAGCTTGCCTGAGGAGAAGGTAGTCTCTGTGAGTGGCTATGCCAGCAAGCACGGCGACGTCAAGAGCAACACGTCACTGCTGGAAGAAGCACGTGCACTGGGCGCGCGTATAGTCGAAATGCTGACTTCGCCGGATACTGCTCCCATCCCGTAGTATCGTAATCAACATCTGCAGCACAGACTCCACATGCCCGGAAATATGATACTCTCGCCTGGTAGTACAGAAGGTCGGGACCGTCAGATAGGGCTATGCTGAGACAACTCAGGCTCAGAAGACTCGGGCTGCTAAAGCTCGCACCACGAAAGAAGATATTCTACGGTTGGTGGATAGTACTGGCCTGTGCCGTACTGAACTTCCTCGCTGGTGGCGCATTTATCTACGGCTTCACCATATTCTTCAACCCGATACGGGATACCTTTGGTTGGAGCGCCGCGCTTACATCGGTCGCCTTTGTTTTCCAGAGGCTCGAAATGGGCGTTCTGGGCCCGATAGCCGGTTTCCTGGTTGACCGGGTGGGACCGAGAAAACTGATGTTCTTCGGCTGGAGCATCATCGGCATCGGCTTCTTTCTCATGAGCCAGATTAACTCCCTGTGGACGTTCTACGGGGCTTTCCTGTTTATGGCAATGGGTTTCAGCTTCGGTTCTTTTATCGTGATGAACACGGCGGTAGCGCACTGGTTTGACAGGAAGAGAAGCCGGGCCCTGACCGTGATATACCTTGGTTTCGGCGCCAGTGGGACCCTGGTGCCCCTGATTGCCATGTCCATCGATAAGTTTGGCTGGAGGGAGAGCCTGGTGTGCCTGGCAGTCGTGCTGGGGGTTGCCGGTCTCCTGCTTAGCTCAGTGATGAGGCATAAACCGGGACCGTATGGTTATCTCCCCGATGGTAAGACTTCGTCTGAGGCGCAAGGTGCGGACGGTGTCCCGGATGAATGGCCAGCCAACGTAAAAGAGGCGGCCCCCTCCGCTCCTGCGTCTACGGGGTTCACAATAGGGGAGGCAATGCGGACGCGGGCCTTCTGGCTGCTCTCGGGGGCTTTCCTCTTTCAGCATGTAGGCATCAGTGCGGTAATGGTACATATCGTACCGTACCTGGAGAGTGTGAATATCTCCACAACGATGGCCGCTACCGCAGTGACCGGTGTAACCCTTTGCAGCGTTATCGGCAGATTGGGGTTTGGATTACTGGGCGATTTCGTCAACAAGAGATACCTGGTCGCTATAGCCCTCACCCTTCAGACCATCGGGCTCTTTGTCTTTTCTTTGATAAGTGCGGATAATGTATGGCTTATTGTTATCTTTCTTCTGACCTATGCACCCGGATACGGAGGTCCGATCCCTCTGAGGCCGGCGATGCAGGCGGACTACTTTGGCACCAGGGCTTTCGGCACGATTATTGGGCTGATGGCGAGTATCAGCATGGCCGGCGGGTTATTCAGCCCGGTCATTGCCGGCTGGATGTT
>DAOUVG010000021.1 GCA_030667735.1 Dehalococcoidales bacterium | reverse complement strand
CCCTTAACAGCATGCTCAATCACCCGGTTGGGGTGCTTCTGCATCATTGTTTCCAGGCTGGTGGTCTTCAGCCCACCGGGGTAACCGGAATGCCGGTAATACATCTTCTGCTTCTCTTTTTTGCCGGTCACCCGGACCTTTTCCGCGTTGATAACAACAACGGAATCGCCCACGTCCATGTTGCGTGAGAAAAGCGGCTTATGCTTACCCATGAGCAACCTGGCAATTCGCGTGGCCACCTTGCCCAGAATCTGGTCTTCAGCATCCACAATGTGCCATTCCCGTTTAATGTCAGAAGCCTTAATACTGTAGGTCTTGATCATGATATCTCTTCCTCCGGGTGTTCCTGGAAGGAACGCGCGTAGCTCACACGTATCAGGCAAAGTCCGCAGGCTGGCAGGGTCGGACCGGCCAGACCCGGTTTTCTGGCAGCAATAATCATACCAAACTCGTCCTGACTCATTTTGCCCAGTCCAATCCTGACAAGGCATCCTGCAATACTGCGTACCTGGTGGCGTATGAAAGCGTTCGCCACAATGTCAAAGTGAATCAGGTCGCCGTCCTTACTTACTTCTGCCCGGTAGACTCTCCGCACCGTGCTTTTTGTTTCACCACCGATACCGCTGGCAAATGAGACGAAGTCATGCTCTCCAACCAGCGCCTGACATGCCCGGTTCATCGCTTCGATGTCCATGGAACCAACGACACGATAAGCAAAGCCCATCGTGATGGGCGACCGCGTCCGGCTGGTCAGGATGGTGTAGCGGTATTCCCTGCTCTCCGCATCCCGCCTGGGGTCAAAAGAGTCCTCCACTGTATAGGCTGCCCTTACGGCAATATCCCTGGGCAGATAGTGGTTTAGCCCGCTGATAAACGCCTGCCGCGAAAGTGACGACCCGGTGCGGAAGCTGATTACCTGCCCACGGGCATGAACCCCGGCATCAGTGCGACCGGCAGCCGCCACCCGGAGCGTTTCTCCGGTAAGCTGCCGCAATGCCCGCTCCACTTCCTCCTGGATAGTGGGCGAAGTCGGCTGTAACTGAAAACCGTAGTAGTTGGTGCCGTCATACTCCAGGACCAGCGCCAGTCTTGTCGTGGTTACCGGACCAGTATGTTTCACCATCTTGCGATTAGCCGTCGTGGATACCATCACTTCAACAGCTCCAGTTGCACCATTGGTGCCCCGTCACCCAGTCTGGGTCCAAGCTTCGTGATTCTGGTATAGCCACCGGTTCGGTCTGCATACCGGGCAGCAAACTCGTCGAACACCTTTTCGATTACCTTCTTGCTGAAGATAAACGTCAGCGCCTGGCGGCGGGAGTGCAGTCCCCCTTCCTTGCCCAGAGTAATCATCTTCTCAGCCAGACCGCGTGCCTCTTTGGCCTTGGCTTCAGTGGTAGTTATCTTCTCATAGTTCAGGAGGTCAGTCACCAGGTTACGGTACAACGCTCGCCGATAGCCTGAACTCCTGGCAAGTTTTCTGCCGGACATCTTATGGGCCATAGTTTCCACCTGTGCTTGTTATCATTCCTCGTCAAGTCTCCCACCGGCTTCAGACGACTCCTCGACCCCGGATAGTACTCCGGCCTCGTCAGCAGTAGCCTCCGTGCCTGTCTCTTCCTCACCGGAGTCAGGCTCTTCCTCACCGGAGTCAGGCTCTTCCTCCTGTTTATCCGACGGATGGAGAGACAGCCCCAGCTCATTGAGGCGTTCCTCGATTTCCTGCCTGGACTTCTGCCCGAAATTGCGCAGTGACATCAGCCCCTTATCACCCCGGCTGACGAGTTCACCCACCGTGGTGATGTTTCCGCGTCTCAGACAGTTCATTGTTCTCACGGAGAGGGCAAGCTGCTCTACCGGCATATTGTACTGTTCCTCGGAGATTGACAGTTGGGTAAGCTCCATCTCCATCTCTATCTGCTCCGGCGTACCAAAGGTAACAAAGGAGTTCAGCATCTTGACCAGAATCTCAGCGCTCTTGCTTACCGCCTCGCCAGGTTCCATGGTACCATCGGTCCACACGTCCAGATTCAGGCATTCCCGACTGACCTCCTGACCTGCGCGCACCAACTTAACCGTATAGTTGACCTTACGCGTCGGCGTGAAGATGGCGTCGATTGGTATCACACCCAGCACCAGGTTGTCACTGGACTGGGCCTCCATATAGCCTTCACCCAGTTCCACATCGAACTCAACGTACAGCCGTGCATCCGGTGAGTCCAGCGTGGCCAGATACAACTCCGGGTTGGCAATCTCAAAGTCCGAGGAGGGATTGATATCCGCGGCGCATACGCGTCCCTCACCGGCAACATCCAGTACCAGCTTGCCTGGCTGGTCAGTAAGCGGCTTCAGCCTGAGCGCTTTAACATTGAGGATGAACTCTATCACGTCTTCCCTCACATGCGGGATAGGACTGAACTCGTGCTGAATCCCCTCAATTTTCACGCGGGTCACCGCGGCCCCGGGCAGGTGGCCCAGCAGCACACGCCTTAGAGAATTCCCCAGGGTAACGCCAAAGCCCTTTACCAGTGGCTCAGCCTGGAAGCATCCATAGTTTTCTCTGGTTTCTACGCACTCAATTTTAGGTATTAACAATTGAGGCAAAGTGCTACCTCCCTATCGCGAGTAGTACTCTACGATACTCTGTCCTTCGAATTTTACACCTGCATCTTCCGGAGTCGGCATAGACAGGACTTGCCCCACCAGGTTCTGTCTGTCCAGAGAGAGCCAACCCGGAATTGCCTTTCCTGCTACCTCTTCAGTCACCTGCTTGTAATACTCGTTCTTGGTGCTGGCCTCACGCCAGCCGATTGTGTCACCTTCTTTAACCATGCACGATGGGATGTTGGTCCGCCGACCGCTCAGGATGATGTGGCCGTGCAGTACAACCTGGCGAGCCTGACTGCGGGAGTCGGCAAAGCCGAGACGATAGACCACGTTGTCCAGCCGTCTCTCCAGGAGTACCACCAGATTGTCACCGGTGACGCCCGACTGGTGTTCCGCTGCAATAAAGAAGCGGTGGAACTGCTTTTCCAGCATCCCATAGGTATAGCGGGCTTTTTGCTTTTCTACCAGCTGTAGGCCGCGGTCAGAGACACGACGCCGGCGGATCCGCCGCCCGGTGGGCCTCTTCCGTCGCTCCATAGCGCATTTTTGCGAGTAACACCGGACGCCTTTGAGCATCAGTTTCTCATTACAGCGCCGGCATAGATGACAGACTGCTCCAATATATCTTGCCATTTTCTATCCTATTCCCGTCTCCTCCTGGAAGGTCTCACACCCTTTGTTTCGTGCGAGAGCTACATCCCTGATAATATCCCGATACAAGTTTACACTCGTCTCTTCTTAGGGGGCCGGCACCCGTTGTGTGGTAGCGGCGTGACATCCCGAATACTGGTGATAAACAGGCCGGTACCCTGGAGAGCACGAATCGCTGCCTCGCGCCCGCTACCCGGACCCTTAACATAAACCTCCACCTGGCGCAAGCCCTGTGCCATGCCTTTCCGGGCCGCATCCTGGGCGGCCAACTGGGCAGCGTAAGGAGTGCCTTTGCGCGACCCTTTGAATCCGGCAGTCCCGGAGCTCCCCCAGGCAATGACATTCCCCTCGGGGTCGGTCAGAGTCACCAGAGTATTGTTGAAAGTAGACTGCACATAAGCTCTCCCCGCGGGGACAACCCTGCGCTCTCTCTTCTTTGACCTGACTCGCTTCTTCGCTGGCATTCTGCCCTCCTGTCAGGTTAAACCTGATTACTGTCAGGCTAGACCTGATTACTTCTTAGTGGTACCGCGCTTCTTACCGCGGCCGGCAACGGTCTTGCGGGAACCACGGTGGATACGAGCGTTAGTTCTCGTCCGCTGCCCCCTGACCGGTAGACTGTGGCGGTGCCGGCTGCCCCGGTAGCTGCCAATCTCCATGAGACGCTTGATGTTGAGATTGTGCTCCTTCCTGAGCTCGCCTTCGACTGTATACTCCCGGTCAATGACCTCCCTGATGCTGTTAACCTCTTGCTCAGTGAGGTCATCCGCCCTGGTTTCGGCCACGACACCGGTTTGCTCCAGCACCTTACGGCTTACATTAGGGCCAACACCATGAATATACTGCAATGACACCCATATCTGCTTGTTCCTGGGGATATCTATTCCGGCTATACGCGGCATCTGATTGCCTCCTTATTCAGCAGAATCCTAGCCCTGTCTCTGCTTATGACTGGGTTTGGAGCAAATTACCCTGACCACGCCCCGCCGCCTTATTATCTTGCACTTCTCGCATCTGACTTTTACTGAAGCTCTGACCTTCATGGTAATTCCTCATTCTCTTCAAGCTCTGCTTGAAGCCCTACTCTGATTCCTACTTTAGTCGGTAGGTAATCCTACCGCGCGTCAAATCATACGGGGATAACTCTATCAATACCTTGTCCCCGGGCAGCACTCTGATGTAGTGCACTCTCAGTCTCCCTGAGATGTGCGCCAGCACTTTGTGCCCGTTAGGCAGTTCAACGCGAAACGTGGCGTTGGGTAAAGCCTCGGTTACCACCCCCTCTACCTCAATAGTCTCCTTCTTGGACATAGACTCCTTATAACGACTATAGCTTCGTGAGCACCTCAGGCTCACCGTCAGTGATGGCGATGGTATTCTCGAAGTGCGCCGAGAGACTGCCATCCCTGGTACGCACCGTCCAGCCATCATTATCCCGCTTCGTAGCCCACCCGCCGATATTGAGCATCGGCTCGAGCGCCAGGGTCATCCCCTTCACCAGCACCGGGCCGGCTCCCGGTCTGATACCGAATGCCGTTACGGTGCAATTGGGCACCTGCGGGTCTTCGTGCATTTCCTGCCCAATCCCGTGACCGGTATATTCCCGCACCACCGAATATTTCCTTGATTCAGCATACTCTTCGATGGCCGCCGAAATGTCTCCCAGCCTCGCCTTCGGACGGGCAGCGGTAATACCGGCTCGCAGGGCGCCCTCTGTGGCCTCCAGGAGCCGTTCCGCCTCGGGGGAGATTTTGCCTACTCCCACGGTTATCGCGGCATCCCCCTGGTATCCCTGATAGATTGTCCCGAAGTCCAGAGACACTATGTCACCCTCATTGAGGACCCTTTCCCCCGGAATTCCATGCACTATCTCGTCATTTACTGATACACAGACTGTGGCAGGATACCCCCGGTATCCCTTGAAGGATGGCTTCCCACCAAGCTTCTCCACTTCTTCAGCGGCAATGACGTCCAGTTCCCTAGTACACATTCCCGGCTTCACTCGTGACTTCAGCACATCCAGCACATTCGCTACAATCCTGCCAGCCTCGCGCATTACCGCAATCTCCTGGTCGGTTTTAATGATAATGCTCATCCCTGGCTCCGTTGACCGACAAGTCTCTCGCCAATCGATGCCATTATCCTCTCCCCGACCTCATCCGCTCCACCTTCGCCGTCTACCTCAAGCAGCTTACCCGCCCGGGTATAGTAGTCAATTAAGGGTGCCGTCTGGGCGAAATACACACGTAATCTCTCCTTGACCGTCTCAACGGTATCATCGGCACGCTGGTAGAGTTCACCACCGCACCGGTCACACTTGCCCGGCGTCTTCGGCGGCGAATTAATCGCGTGATACGGGGCCTGGCACTGGCGGCATATCCAGCGCCCGCCGAGCCGCTCCAGCAACTCTGTCTCAGACACCTTGATATATACCACCTTATCTACTACTTTCCTCTGTTCCACCAGCGCTTCGTCCAGCGCCTCGGCCTGTTTCAGATTCCTGGGAAAGCCATCGAAGACCACCCCGTTCACACAGTCCGGGGCCGTTATTCGCTCCAGAACCATCTTTATGGTAACTTCGTCCGGCACCAGTTGCCCTTTCTCCATGTAGGACCGGGCCTGTCCGGCCAGCTCCGTTTCCTGCTCTTGCGCCTCACGGAACATATCGCCAGTAGCAATGTGCGCTGCCTTCAGCCCTTCCGCTACTACAGATGCCTGCGTTCCTTTACCTGCCCCGGGCGCGCCCAGGATAACTATGTACACCTTCTGCTCCTATTTAATAAAGCCTTCGTAGCGTCGCATCGTGAGCTGCGCTTCCATCTGCTTCATAGTATCCAGAACAACACCAACAACAATCAGCAGGCCCATGCTGGAAAGCTGTATCACCTGTACGTCACTGACCTCACGGGCCAGGAACGGGATGATGGCCACGAACGCCAGGAAGAAAGCTCCCACCGCAGTTATCCGCGTTATCACGTGGTTAAGGTAGCTGGAAGTGTTCTTGCCGGGGCGAATCCCGGGGATAAACCCTCCCTGGCGCTGCAAGGTACCCGGAAGGTCCTGCTGCTGGAAAATGACCATGGTATAGAAGAATGCGAAAGCAATAACCAGCAAGAAATAGAACCCCCAGTAGAACAGTGCCAGCGGCATGGGTGCGCTCGGGTTGAATATATTCTGGATATGATTGGCCAGATTGGGGTCCATGCTGGTCGGATTGGCAAAATAGCTGGCAATCATACCCGGGAATAGGACCAGAGACATCGCAAAAATGAGCGGTATCATCCCGGCCGAATTAACCCGCAACGGGATGTGGGTTCCCCCTGACTGGCGGTACATACGACCACCTCTAAAGGTGGTCCGGGCATATTGCACCGGGACACGGCGGTGCGCCTCTGTGAAGATAACTATCAAGAGAATGGTAAGCAGGGCTATGAGAACGTAGGTAATCACACCCCATTCCTGTCCCCCTCCCCAGGCCAGACCACCACCACCAACCATCTCCCAGTAACCGGCCACAATACCGCCAAAGATGATGATGGATATTCCGTTACCGATGCCGTGTTCTGTAATTAACTCACCAATCCAGACCAGGAATATGGTGCCGGCAATCAGGGAAAGTACCATTGCTACTGTCGGTAGTGCCTCGGCGCTGGCGATTACCCCCTGCCGTTGCATCAGGACAAGTTGCCCATACCCGGAGATACCCGCCAGTGGCACCATCATCCAGTGGCTGATGCGGTTAATCTTGTTCCGGCCGGCTTCTCCCTCCTGGGACATCCTCTGCAAGCGCGGTATCACCGGTGTCATCAACGTCATGATGATTGTGGCCGTAATATAGGGATAGACCCCCATCGCGGCCACGCTGAAGTTCCTCATCGCCCCACCGCTGAACATGTCCAGCATACCCAGCAGGGCATTCTGCTGGAATATCTCGCCCAGCTTGACCGGGTCCACTCCGGGAAGAGGTACGTGAGCAATAAGACGGAAGACCACCAGCATAGCAGCAGTGAACAGGATTCGCCGCCTCAAGTCAGGAAGACGAAAGGCGTCAAGCATTGCTTGAATAAGCCGTGGCCTAGATTGCCGGGCTCGCATTCACTACCTCCTCAACTGTGCCTCCAGCCGCCTCAATCTTGGTCCTGGCAGCAGCGGAGAACTTGTGCGCCTTCACAAAAAGGGGCCGGTCAATATCACCTTCGCCCAGTATCTTAACCGGCCGCCGCAGGGACTTAACTATCCCGGCGGTTATTAGTTTCTCCAGGTCCACTTCGCTTTCCGGTTCAAATACGTTGAGCCTTGTCAGGTTCACAACCGAGTACTCGATACGGAAGATGTTGGTAAAACCCCGCTTACGTGGCAAGCTTTTTATCAATGGCAATTGCCCGCCCTCAAAACCAGGCTTCATCCGGTAACCGGCTCGTGACTTCTGCCCCTTGCAGCCGCGACCGGAATAGGTGCCGTGCCCGCTACCATCTCCCCGGCCAACTCTCTTCCTGGCCTTTCTGGAACCGGGGGACGAAGAAATTGTCTCCAGTCTCACTTTGTTTCCTCCACCTTAACCAGGTGTCTGACCTTGATTATCATACCGCGAATCGAACTGCAGTCCTCGTGGACAACGCTCTGATTCATCCGCCGAAAGCCAAGTGCCTTCAGTGTCCTCCTCTGGTCCCGGGCATAGCCAATGCCGCTTTTGACCCACGTAACTTGCAGTTTAGTCACTGGTCACAACCTCCCTTGGCACCGGCCGTCCCTTGCGCCGGGCGACCACTGTGGCCGGGTCCCGGAGCTTACTCAGCGCAAATATCGTGGCCCTGGCGACATTCGTCTTGTTGGCGGTGCCCAGCGACTTGGTCAGGATGTCCTTGATTCCCGCCATCTCCAGCACTGCGCGGACACTGCCACCGGCAATTATGCCCGTCCCCGGCGAGGCCGGCTTGAGCATAACCCTGGCCGCCCCCAGTTTAACGGTGATTTCGTGCGGAATCGTTGTTCCCTTCAGAGGCACGCGTATCAGGCTCTTCTTTGCGTTTGCGTTGGCCTTGTTTATCGCCAGAGGCACCTCGTTTGCCTTGCCCAGGCCGATGCCCACATGTCCTTCATTATCGCCGGTTACGGCTAATGCGTTAAAGCTGAGGCGCTTGCCTCCCTTCACCACCTTGGCCACACGGTTGATGTTTATCAGCTTGTCGCTCAGCACAAGCTCTGTCGGGTCTATACTACTTATTATACGCATGATTCGTCCTGGAACCGTCTCCCTTAGAACTTCAGTCCACTCTCGCGCGCCGCCTCGGCCAGCGCCTTGACCCTGCCGTGATATTGACGGCCACCGCGGTCAAAAGCCACCTGTGTCACCCCCTGGCTCAGCGCCCTCTTTGCAATCAGGGTACCGACAAGCGCAGATTTTTCGGTCTTTGCTTTGCCACCCAGTTCGCCCCTGAGCTCCGGGTCAATGGTGGAAGCCGTCGCCAGTGTATGCCCGGCGATATCGTCAATGACCTGGGCATAAACATGGTTCAGGCTGCGGAAAATGCACAGACGCGGCCTTGAAGGAGTGCCCTTTACCTTGGCCCGGACCCTGGCATGTCGCCTGATGCGGGCAACTCTTCTTTGTTCCTTCGCCATTCGCTATCTCCCGATGGCCTTCCCGGCTTTACCCGGCTTGAGGCGCACTACTTCCCCGCTGTACCTGATGCCCTTACCCTTATAAGAATCAGGGGGGCGAATTCTCCTGATTCGGGCAGCCATCTCGCCGACCACTTCCTTATCAATCCCGGAGGCCTTTATCCGGTTGTTTCCTTCAACGGAAAGAGTAATCCCCGGCAAAGGTGTCACTTCTACCGGGTGCGAGAAACCTATATTAATAACCAGATTATCCCCTTCCATGCGGGCCCTGTAACCAACGCCGACAATCTCCAATGTCCTCACGAAACCGCTGGTTACCCCTTCCACCATGTTGGCCAGAAGGCTCCGCGTCAGGCCGTGCAGTGACCGATGTACGCGGTCATCACTGGGCCGCGACACCGTTAGAGTATTGTCACCTAGCGCTATTTGCATATCCGGATTAAACTGGCGCCGTAGCTCGCCATTGGGACCCTTGACGGTAACCCCGCTATCATCGATGATTACCGAAACGCCCTGCGGTACCCCTATCGGCATCTTGCCCACTCTAGACATAGAAGTTGCTCCCCGGCCTTATTACCATATATAACACAGGAGTTCGCCACCAGTCCCCTGCCGCCAGGCCTGCTGGCCGGTCATCAGTCCTTTGGGGGTGGATATAATGGCGACCCCCAGTCCCCCGTAGACACGGGGTATTTCTGTCTTCTGAACGTACATCCTCAACCCGGGCTTGCTCACGCGCTCCAGCCCGCTAAGTACCGGTTCGTTTCTATCATGGTACTTGAGGCGTATCTTTATCATCCGCTGCGGCTTGCCGCGGACTACCTCATAATCGCTGATGAAACCTTCATCCTTGAGGATTCGGCTGATGGACAGCTTCATCTTCGAGGTAGGTACTAACACCGAATCGTGCCTCACCATAACGGCGTTACGTATCCGGGTCAACATGTCTGCAATCGGATCAGTTACAGTCACCCCTTGCCCCCTCTGGCTGTGAATATCCTCACTACCAGCTTGATTTTCTCACTCCCGGTATCTTTCCCGACAGGGCCAACTCCCGGAAGCAAATCCGGCACAACCCGAACTTGCGCATATAGGCCCGGGGACGGCCACAAACGCGACACCGATTATGGTACTGCACCTTGTACTTGGGAGGACGCCTCCACTTTGCAATCTCGCACTTCTTTGCCATCTAACTCCGTTCAATCCCTACTGAAGGGCATGCCGAGAAGCTCAAGAAGTTGCCTGCCCTCTTCGTCTGTTTTTGCGGTGGTTACGATAGATATCCCCAACCCCCGCACCTTGTCTACCTTATCGTAGTCAATCTCCGGGAATACGGTTTGCTCTCTGAACCCCAGAGTGTAGTTGCCACGACCGTCAAACGCATTACGGGGAACGCCGTTGAATTCCCGGATGCGGGGCAGGACAACATTCATCAACCGCTCCATGAAATCATACATGCGGTCCTTACGCAACGTCACCTTCGCCCCGATAGGCATTCCTGTCCGCAGTTTAAAGGCCGCTATCGACATCTTGGCGCGCGTAATAATCGGCTTCTGTCCGGTAATCGCAGGCAGGTCTCTCTCCACTGCTTCAAGAGCCTTGGCATTCTGGATAGCCTCCCCGACACCAATACCCACAACAACCTTAACCAGACGGGGAGCCTCCATTACATTCTTGTATCCGCCGATTTCCACCAGGCGGGGTACAATTTCCTCTCGATACCTCTGTCTCAGTCCTGCCATCTAGTCAATCACCTCATCACAAACACGACAGAAGCGGGTCTTCCTGCCATCCCCCAGCACACGGTAACCAATCCGGGCCGGTTTATTGCACTTACTGCAGAGAAACATCACGTTAGATACGCTAATGGGTACCTCTCTCTCAATAATCCCTGCTTGTTTGACCTGCGCTCGCGCCTTGCTGTGCATCTTTATGAAGTTGACGCCTTCAACCAGCACCCTGTTACCCTTGGTGTAGACGAAACGGATCTTGCCTTTCTTGCCCTTGTCCTTGCCGGTGATTACCAGCACGTTATCATTCTTTCGTATATTCATTGTCCCGTCGTCCTCACAAGACCTCAGGCGCCAGTGATATTATCTTGGTAAAGTTCTTGTCCCTCAGCTCCCTGGCCACCGGCCCGAATATCCGGGTACCCCGGGGGTTGTTCTTATCGGTGAGTATCACGGCCGCATTTTCATCAAACCTGATGTAGGAACCATCCGGACGCCGGTAGGGCTTGGTAGTACGAACAATGACCGCCCGGACTACATCTCCCCCCTTCACCGCACCACCCGGAATGGCCCGTTTCACGGAGCCGACGATAACGTCCCCGATGTGGGCATATTTCTTCCTGGTGCCGCCGAGTACGCCGATACACATCAACTGCCGGCCCCCCGTGTTGTCTGCTATCTTAAGTCTGGAATTGGACTGAATCACTTCGCTCTATCCTGTAGATTCTTCTTCGTTCGTTTCCTCTGGCTCGCCTTCTGCCACTGTCCCCTCAGGCTCCAGCACCGGTTCCTCCGGCTGGGCCTCAAGCTCCGCCGGTGTTACATCCACGACCTCTCCTTTGGTAATTATCTCCACCACTCGCCACCGCTTCTCTTTAGAGAGGGGCCGGGTCTCTTCCAGCCTGACAGTATCGCCCAGCCCGCACTCGTTCTTTCCATCGTGTGCTTTGTACCGGACGACTTTTCGAATCGTCTTCTTGTATAGCGGGTGATGCCGAAACGTCTCTACCGTTACCACGGCAGTCTTGTCCATGCTATTGCTCACCACACGGCCGAGTTTGATTTTGCGCCTTCTCTGCATAGT
>DAOUVG010000051.1 GCA_030667735.1 Dehalococcoidales bacterium | reverse complement strand
GCCCCCTTTGGAACGGGGGTGCAAGGGGGCGTCCCCCCTCTCTTCTCTACCTCTCCCTTTCATAAAGGGAGACTGAGAGGGATTTTAAATCCCCCTTAATCCATTTGCAGAGGGGGAGAGGAAAGAGAATAAAGTAACGTATTTCCGAGACACTACCTAACCCTGGTACTCCTCATCCTTGCGCAAACTCTCCAGCAGGTCAAGGTACTCCTGCCTGGTCATACTGGGCTTGTGTCTGGCGAGCACCTCTTTTCCTTTGACCGCACCTTCGGCAAGAAGGTCTATTACCGTCATTGCCATCACTTTGGCAGGATTAAGGACTGCATGGTTGTAATCCTCTATCATGTAGTCATCTCCGTGGCTGTTACCGA
The DNA here is from genome assembly GCA_030667735.1 of Dehalococcoidales bacterium. GTDB lineage: Bacteria > Chloroflexota > Dehalococcoidia > Dehalococcoidales > Fen-1064 > DUES01. The sequence continues at coordinate 8,134 of DAOUVG010000051.1, read as the reverse complement.
CGGCACCGGCGGCATAGGGATGAATGGCTGGCATGATGCAGCTCACGTCTCCCATATCGGTTGAGCCGGTGGAATGATGACCCGGCGGGCTTACTTTACTCTTCCCGAGAAGTGATTCGGCGTTGGTGCGGCATACCGCCGCCAGGTTGCGGTCGTTGACTATCGGGAGGTAGCCGGGCAGGGTCTTTATTTGCACCTTAGCACCAACTGCCAGCGCCCCGGCGCGGAGGGCGCGGTCCACCTTCTCGTTGGCGTCCTTGATGGCCCCCAGTGTCTTGCCGCGCACGAAGGTCTCCATGCGGACGTCGGCGGGAACGATGTTGACCGCCTCGCCTCCCCTGGTGATGATGGGGTGCACCCGGACGGTATCCGCGTCTTTGAACGTCTCTCGCTGGGCATGTATCGCGGAGAGGGCAATCATAGCGGCATTAAGGGCATTAATGCCGGCGTGCGGTGCGCCTCCGGCGTGAGAGCCACGGCCGATGAACTTAATCTGCTTGGCGACACAGCCGTTGTTCGTTCCGCCCATACCCATCAACTTGCCTCTGGTGCCTGATGCGGTGTGTACCATCATGGCCATATCGATATCGTCAAACTCACCGAGCTTGATTAGTTCCGGCTTACCTCCGAGGAAGGTGATTTTGCCCTGCTCATGCAGACCCTCACGGAACTCTATCTCGATGTATTCTTCAGCGGGGACTGCGATAAAAACCACCCGCCCTGCCAGGGAAGGTAGCACTCCGGCACCAATAAGTCCGGTGGCAACGCCGATCAGTGTCCCAATCTGGGCATTGTGACCGCAGGCGTGGGCGGCTCCTGTCACCGGGTCGGCGTTCGGATGGCCGGGGACGAGTAGTGAGTCCAGTTCACCAAGAACGGCTACCGTTGGGCCCTCGCTGCCGCCCGGTACTATCCCCTTTACACCCGTAATTCCGATACCATCACGATATGTGATGCCAAGCTCGGTGAATTTCTCCGCAACCAGGCGCGATGTTTTCTTCTCTCGGAATCCCGGTTCGGGATTCTCCATGATGGTCCTGGCCACCGCCGTAATTTCTTCACCCCTGCTGTCAATCTCCTGGCAAGCCCTTGATTTCAGCTCTTCTCTTGATAGCATAACCTGTCCTCCACTTGCGTTTGCATCCGAAATCAGAGATATTATTAAAATAGCTCCTTGGTGTGGCGTCTTGTAACTTCATTGAATGATTCCTCTCCCTTTCATAAAGGGAGACTGAGAGGGATTTTAGTTCCCCCTTAATCCCTTTGCAGAGGGGGAGAGGAAAGAGAATGAAGCAACGTATTTCCGAGACAGGATACTAGACGTGCTGACTGCGCATAATCATGGTACCGGGGAATTGTGTCGGAGAATACAATCACAAAACCCGCCTCCTCAAATACGGACTTAGCCGAGAGGGTATTACCGGTGGTTGCCAGGCTTAATTCACAAACGTGCCGTCCCTGAGGTCCCTGGTCAGGGTGGCAAACTTACTGGCCACGTTCACATCGTGACTGGCAACGATAATTGCCACATTCTCCTGCTCCGAGATGTTCTTGAGCAGGGTGAAGATTGCTGTCCCGGTAGCAGAGTCCAGCTCTCCGGTAGGCTCGTCAGCAAGGATCAGGGTGGGGCGATGGACCACCGCACGCGCCACGGCGATGCGCTGCTGTTCTCCACCGGACATCTCATAAGGCCGGTGCCCCGCCCGGTCTCCCAGACCGATGAGGTCGAGGACTTCTTCGGTGCGCCGGTTCCGTTCACTACGGCTCCACTCGGCAATCCGCAGGGGCAGCTCGATGTTCTCGTAGGCAGAGAGCAGGGGAAGAAGCCCAAAGGACTGGAAGACAAATCCAATCTTCTGTCGCCGGAGCTGGGCCAGTTCCCTTTCCGAGAGTGTGGCCAGGTCCTGGTTATCGAGGTGGACGGAGCCGGAAGTGGGCATGTCAAGTCCGGCGAGGAGATTGAGCAGGGTGGTCTTGCCGGACCCCGAAGGCCCCGTTATCACCAGCATCTCGCCGGAGTATGCCGTCATATTAACCCCGTGAAGTGCCTCTATCCGCTCCGAGCCGAGGATGAAAGAGCGCTCCAGGTCCTGTGCTGAAATCAGTGGTGCCCTCGTCACTTTTCCTCTCCTTCCGGACTATCCACCGGCCATACCGCGAGATGGTCGTCTTCCATGAGCACCCTGGCTCTCCTTCCCAGTTTTATCCTCTCAATGAGGTCGCGGGGAATCTGGAGGCGACCGGCACCATCGACCACAATGAATTCATCGTGGGTCTCCTCGATACGCGCCTCGGGTCTGACGAACTCGGTCTGCGTTTTGCGGACAGTTTCCTGGCTGGTCCGCCCATCACGGATGGTGACTACGCGGTCCACCTTGCTCATGATACGGATATCATGGGTGACGATAACAACGGTTACACCAAAGGCATCATTCACGGAGCGGAACACGTCGAGGATCGTTTCCGAGGTCTGGCTGTCCAGTTCTCCGGTCGGTTCATCGGCCAGCAGGAGCGGAGGATTGTGCGCCATGGCTACAGCAATGGCTACCCGTTGCTGCTCACCACCGGAGAGCCGGTCCGGAAAGTGGTTACTGCGGCTGGTCAATCCTACCGCCTCCAGCATTTCCTCCACCCGTTGGCGCCTCTTCCGTGTGGACCACCCCAGCAGTATCAGGGGCAGTTCCACGTTCTGATACGCGGTGAGGTAGGAGATGACATTCCGGCTCGTCTGCTGCCAGACAAAACCCACATCCTGTCGCCGGTAATCCACCAGGTCCCGGCTGGAGGTCTTGAGAAGGTCTCTATTGCCGACGACAACCTCACCGGCGGAAGGTACATCCAGGCCACCGAGGATATTGAGCAGGGTGGACTTGCCGCTGCCGCTGGCCCCGACAATGGCCATCAGTTCACCGGTCTCCACTTTGAGGTCAAGACCCCTGAGAGCAACGACCTCAAGCTCGGCTATTTTGTATATCTTGAAGAGGTCTTCGCAGACTATGTAATATTTTTTCTGAGAACCTTTCATCTGTCACATCCCGGGCTTACCGGTAATAACTTCGTTACTCTCCTATCCTCAATGCGCGGTGTATGGCTACCTTGGAGAAGAACAGGATAACCAGGGAAATAGTGACTATGAATGCCACCGCCAGAATGATATAGGCAATACCGACCGTGTACCAGTCAGTAACTGGTATAAACGGGGGCAGGACTTTGTGGCCCATTTCGGTGAGCTGCAGGAAAGGCATCATCACTGAACTGAGCTGCAACCCGAGAAGTGTCCCGATTCCCATACCGCTGCCGATAACGAAGACCTGCTCCAGACATATTAACCCGATAATCTGGCGCAGGGAGAAACCCAGTGTCCGCAGGATAGCAAATTCGAGCTGCCGTCCCCGAGCCGAATGGTAGGCGTAAACTACGAAGCCCAGCCCGCTGACCAGGATTATTCCAAGGAAAGCAATCAGCAGAATCCCACCCCAGCCGGCCGCTACCAGCGGGTCCGACCTTGACTTGGCTATCATTGCCTCCTGGTCATAGAAATCCCTGGCACGGTATTTCGGGGATGTCAACGTCTCGATTACGGTCTCCCGCTGTTCCAGGTCTTTTGTCGCTGTCAACCACACCTCGTTAGGATAGAAGCGGATATTGCTGCTCAATGATAGGTTTCTTATAGAGGTTAAACGGTCGATATTGGCCAGGGCAAAACCCTTGACATCAGGGTCAAGCGTAGGAAAATAGTCGATAACTTCTTCTATGATAACCGGTATATACTGGCCGGGCAGCCGGAATGTTACCAGGCTTCCAACTGAAATACCGGTACGGTCAAGCAGCGACTGGCTGGCAATAATAGATAAAGGCCTGATATCAAGATTGGGATAAAGCCCACGGTAACCAAAGCTCCTTGTTTGCGCCCAGGTGAGCTTACCTGAGGTTACACCATCATGCACCACCTCTGTGCTGGCAACAATGGTGTCCTGGGTTGCCGGCATTCCGGCAGCACTACCTCCTGCCGCCTCGTCGGCAAGGGTGACCCAGCCGGACACGTCCTCAAAGTCCTCGACTACCACCGGCTCTGCGGAGAACGAACCCCCGACCTGAAGATTATCCAGGTAGACTGTCCGTGGCGACTGACGGGATTGATAATCTACTACTTTGACTCTGGCAAAGATACACTGGAGCGTCAGAGGGGAAGGTGGTATCGTGTCATAGAGAGGACGAAAGAGGTCTGCCTCCAGGTAGTGCCAGTCTTCAGTGCCCGGTATACCAAGCTCGTAGTCGATATAATGCCCTTTTCCATCTTGTATTCTGGCAGTCAGCACCAGACCGGGGTGTGTCTGGAGAGGATATACCCATACACCGATACTCTCGGTACCATCCGGCAGGGGAATGCCGTTCACGATGGGCTGGTCTTCAGCAAGAATATCCATGAGTCCGGTAAGAGAGTTACTGGCAAAGTCTTCCCGGAACCAGACGACTTCTGCTAACGTAGCAGGGTCGACTGCCAGGAGAGTGAGGTCAACCTGGGTGAACAGGCTGCCAATAACGCCGGTACCGCGGAAACCAACACTGACCTCTTCCACACCGGGGACCTCGGTATAGTTTTCTATAATGGCTTCCTTACCACTCCGGTAATCGTAGATTCCGCTGAGCCGGATGTCGCTCCCGGTGGTGTACATGGCACGTTCGTCGTAGCTTCGCTCCAGGGTGCCCAGAAAGCTTGCCGAAAACATGCCTACACTGGCTGCCATCATCAGCAACAGGATGAGCCGGCCGTAATGCATCGGGTTACGTGCCATGTAGCGCAAGCTCAGTACCACCGCGGTATTGGAAGTATAGCGGCTGAGCCGTGCTGCCAGGGCGATAATGAGGGGGAACAGGCGAAGAAATATTATTGCCGCGGCAACCATGAACAGTATCGGTGTGACCAGTAAAAGGGGGTCTATACCCATCTCACCAAAGAAGTTCTGGGATGTCAGTGTCCCGCGCTCCCTTAGCTCCCAGAATAGAACACCACCAACCACCAGCAGCATGATATCCAGATAATAACGCTGCCAGACAGGTGCTCGTGGCGGGCGGGCGATATTCTGCCTCTGGGAAACGACTCCCATACGTGCTGCCCGCATAGCCGGGAATAACATGGCAATCAGACAGAGAACAGCCGCAACGGCAGCGAGTATAAAGACCATAGGGGAGAACCGGATTTCCAGTAAACCCCCTCCGGTCAGAGGCAAAAACGGTGCCGTCTTACCAAGGAGTGTAAAGACAAGGGCACCAAGAAACGGCCCCACGACCCCTCCCAGGGCGCTTATCATCGAGCCTTCCATAAGATAGATGCCCATGATTTGTCCGGTGCTGGCACCCCGACTTCTGAGGAGTGCGATTTCACCGGTCTGCTGGTCAATGACCATATTGGCCACGGTAACCACGTAGTAAAGGATTATACCGACAATCTGGAAGATGAGCAGGAACAGGGGTATCTGGGTGAAGAGCAGCTTCTGCTCGTAGACCGTAATGATGCTGTCCAACTGGGTAAACGTCGAGCTACGGGGCAGATCGGCGATTATCTGGCTCTCCATGCGCTGGACGCCTCTCTTGATGGCGGATGCGTTGGCTGAGGTGACTTTTGCGGTGTCAATGTAGTAGTACCAGTTGTAGGTTGCTTTAAGGTTGGGTACCAGGCGACCTATACCTTCGAACAGTGTCTGTTCCGGGATGAAGAGAGGAGCTGTGGGTCCTTCCATCTCGTCACTATCACCCTGCACCGCAAAGAGCTCACTATTAAGGAACCAGAACTCCTCTTCGGGGTCAATGGGGTCGATAATGCCTGTGAGCCGGACGGTCAGCCGGACCGGGTATTCCCCCCAACCATAGAGCAGGACAAGTCGGTCACCAACCCATACATCGAAAAGTTCGGCCGCAGTGCTTCCTATCATGGCTTCAATCTCAAGACCGGGCTCAAGCAATTGCTCCGGCTCAAGTCCGGCAGGGAATGGTTCAGGATAGCGCCCATCAACCAGATTGATGTGCTTTTCCATGTTGGTGAATACCTGAAAATGACCCTTGGGTCTGCTGGAACCGGTCGGTATGGGGCGGTCTGCCCAGCCGGCGTAAAAGGTCTGGGTCTTGATGTACTGCTCTTCCTGGCGCACCACTGAGCCGATGTTCCTGGAAACCTGACTGCGAATGCTCCCCCAGTTCCTCTGGTATTCATCAATATCGATAGCATAGTTCGGAGCGTAGACCTGGACGTTGACAAGTTCTATCGGCTTCTCACGCAGCGAGCGTGACAACCCGAGGTCGCTGAGGGTGTTGGAATAAAGGGGTGTGCTGGAGACCAGGGCGACTGCTACGATTACTCCGACGATTACACAGGAAAGGAGCTTCCAGTTAGCCAGACTCCTTCTGAGAACAAGCTGGAATGCGGAGAGGAAAAGCGACATGCCCAGAGTATAACAAAAGGCAGAGTAGGACGCAACAAGATTATGATGGGAATATTAGAAGACTGCTGAAAAAGGGGAGTCCCCCTCGATTCGGCCTTCTGCCCAGGCAAACACCAGCCTTTAAGGTGCGAATGAACCCTGCCGGAAATTGTCCTTCACACCGTTTTGGGGTGTCAAGAGGGGTGTAACCCCTCTTGAGGGGGATTTCAAGGGGGTGCCCCCCTTGACGTTTCCCTCTGTCCGGCGCCCCCTCTTCTGAGAGGCGCTCGCACGGGGTTGGGTCGAAAGGGTTTTTCATAGGCTTGCTAGAATGACAGGGACTGTAAAGGCATTTGTAAGACACTACACTATGTCCCAGTTGCACATGGCTGTTTGGCCACACGGGATAGAGTCACCATTATGTGAAAGGTCCGCTATCCCGTTGAATACCAGACATAACGTTAAAACAAACCACGCACGGTTAGTCTCGAATTGTTTCCCTTATTTTTTATTATCTGGTTAATCGCCATTATCCTATCTGTCACTAATGTACTGGGTGAGTACAGCCGGTTGAATGAGACAGGGGCTCTTGCTATAATCGGGCAATGATTATCGATTTCCATACGCATGTCTTCCCGCCCCGGATAGAGGAGAACCGCCAGAGATACATCCGGAGTGATGCCTGCTTTGCAGAGCTCTACTCCTCCCCAAAAGCCAGGCTGGCCACCGCGGATGAATTGATTCACAGTATGGACCGGGATGGTGTCGATGTCTCGGTGATTCTCAGCGGTGGGTGGGCCACGCAGGAACTCTGCGTGGAAATTAATGACTACATCCTTGAGTCCATAGCGCGCTACCCGAAGCGCCTGATAGGGTTCTGTGGGACCTCGCTTCAATCAATGGAGGTCGCCGTCAGCGAAATAGAGCGTTGCGTCAGGGGGGGAATACGGGGTGTCGGGGAACTACGACTGGAAAGCAAGTTGCCTCGTGACCCGGAGCCGGAAGTGCTCAAACCTGTTGCAGACATTATCAGGGAGCACGGCCTCGTCCTGCTGGTTCATGCCTCCGAACCGGTGGGCCATCTGTATCCCGGCAAGGGTGGGGCTACGCCGGACATTCTCTATTCGCTGATTACGTGTTTCCCGGAAATAAAACTGGTCTGTGCCCACTGGGGGGGCGGTCTGCCGTTCTATGCCCTGATGCCCGAGGTGAAGGCTGCCATGAACAATGTCTATTTCGATACCGCGGCCTCTCCTTTCCTATATATACCACAGGTGTATCGGCAGGTTGTCGAACTGGTTGGGACGGAGAAGGTCCTCTTCGGCAGTGACTTCCCGTTGCTTGCCCAGAAGCGGTTGCTCCGGGAAATCGAATCTGCGGAGCTACCCCCGGGTGCAAAGGAGATGGTGCTGTCCGGCAATGCCTGCCGCCTGCTGGGCATTACCGCGGAGTGAAGGGTGTAATTCCGGAAGATGGAAACCGCATTTCCCATATCGAACTGGGAACTTGAGCAGGTTTTAATCTTGGAATAACCTCAGAAAGCCTCTTGTTTAGCTTCATTAGATGGGGCCGGCTTGTAGGAACTCAATGGGTGAAAAGGCCAGGGGGAGACACAGGCAGCCCGATGGGAACGATGGGGATAGTATGCCCTCTTTTTCGATAGAGAACCTCACCATGCTGATGAGGAATGATTCCAGCAGGGTGCTGAAAAAGGG
>DAOUVG010000066.1 GCA_030667735.1 Dehalococcoidales bacterium | reverse complement strand
GGTCACGCAGGATTTCTTCGGTATGCTGGCCGACGGTGGGTGTCGCACCCACTATTGTCTCACTGCGGCTGAGCTTGATGAGCTTCCCGCTGGCATGTGCCGTACCGGCGATTGCATCGGGGACCTCCACGAGCAACTCCCGCTCCCAGAGTTGGGCACTCTCTGCTGCCTGCGGTATGTCGTTCACCGGGGCGCAGGGGATGCTGGCTTCAGACATGGTGTCTGTCGCCTCCTCTGTAGTCCGGGTAGCGAACCACCGGGTCAGCTCCTCTTCCACCACGGAGGCGTTCTTTGCCCGTTCCGCGCGGCTGGCGAAACGTGGGTCGTCCACCCACTCCGGCTTATCCAGAATCTCACAGAGCCTGGGCCAGATATTCTGGTTGGGAGCAATCAGGAGGGCCCAGCCGTCAGTGGTCCGGTAGACATTGCTCAGGGCACCGGCGTTTCGGCTCCCCTGGCGCTCGGGGACGCTGCCATTCCCCAGGTAGGTGGCTACCGGTATCTCGGTAAGGCTGAAGCCGGTATCAGCCAGACAGACGTCTATCTCCTGCCCCTTTCCGGAGAGTTCCCGCTCACGAAGTGCTGCAAGCACGCCAATAGTGCCATGCAACGCCGTGATACGGTCAATAATAGGCATGGTAGTAATAGTTGGTGGGGTTTCCGGGTAACCCGTAAGCTGCATAAGGCCACTGATTGCTTGGCCGATGGGGTCGAAGCCAATGCGGTCCCGGAAAGGGCCGTACTGCCCGTAGGCGGAAACGTTTAACATAACTATCTTCGGGTTAAGGGAATAGAGTGTTTCGTAGGAGAAGCCCATCTTCTTGATTGTACCGGGGCGGAAGTTCTGGATGAAAATGTCGGATATCTTTATCAGTTCCCGCAGGATGTCTTTTGCCTTCTCATTCCGCAGGTCCATGGCAAGGCTCTTCTTGCCGCTGTTGTACTGCACCCAGTATGGGTTCTGTCCACGGACTGAACCTGTACTGCGCAGACCCCGGCTTTCTTCCCCGTCCAGGGCCTCTACCTTGATGACCTCGGCGCCCAGACGGGCGAGCACGAGACCGGCCCTCGGTCCCGCCTGGTAGCGGCCGAGGTCGAGTACGCGGATACCTTCCAGTGCCGTCCTGGGCGCTGCTATTTCCCTGTCCTCCGTTCCCATAATAGCTACTTGGAAGTGCGCTTGAGGAAGCTGCTGAAGCTCTCATTGGCCGGGGGTGAATCCACGGAGCGGGCCACTATTTCAGCCTCATTGCGCTGCATCTCATGCCAGCTCATGCCAATATCCCGGACCATTATCTCCCTGACCGCCTGCACGGATGCAGTATCGTTACCGGCGATGAGCTGGCCCATCTCGATGGCGGTCTTCATCAGATCTGCTGAGGGCACCAGCCTGTTGAGCAGCCCGATGCGGTAGGCCTCTTCGGCCTCGACCACGCGGCCGGTGAAGAGGAGTTCCTTGGCCATCGTCCAGCCGACAACCATCGGCAGGCTCCAGGTGGAGTTGACCCGGCTGTGGGCAACAGCCAGGAAGCGGAATCTGGTGCGTTCGCAACCGATGCGGATATCGAAGATGGAGGACATCAGCGCCCCGCCGCCATAGGCAAGCCCGTTGATGGCCCCAATGGTGGGCTTCTTGTATGCCGCCAGATGCCATGTCCAATCGGTGCGGCGCACATCACGTTCCTGGAGCCGTTCCGCAGGCATCTCTGCCATCTCGTGGATGTCCGCTCCGGCGGAGAAGGCCTTTTCACCGGTACCCGTCACAATGAGTACCTTTACCTCATCGTCATCCTCGAACTGGGTGAGCGCCCGATCGAATTCGGCGAAGAGCGTGAAGCTCAGGGCGTTAAGCCTTTCCGGACGGTTCAGCGTGATGACGCCGACGCCGTTCTGCTTCTCAAGAAGTAGTGTCTCGTATGTCAAGGCTTGCCTCCGTTACTCTATTATTGCCGGAGTGTCTAGCTCGGTACAAGGCCGGCAATAATCGGATGAAGGATGTCCAGTGCCCGGTCCACTTCCCGGGACGTAATCGTCAGGGGCGGAGCGAAAACGACTCTGTCGCTGGGGGTACCGCCGATTCCAGCCGTCCGGACGAAAAGCCCCTGCTCCAGTGCCCGGTCCTGAATCTTCTGCATCACGTTCAGCCCCGGGTCGAATGGTCTCTTTGTAGCCTTGTTGGCCACTATTTCGATGCCCAGCATCAGGCCCAGACCGTTAGCACCTCCCACGCAGGGCAGCGGTCCGAAGTCCCGAATCAGGCGTTCCAGGGCATACTTACCCATGCTGGCAGCATTCTCGGCTATCCTGTCCCGTACGTATATCTCCATCGCTTTGGTCGCTGCGACAGCACACACGGGGTGTCCGGCATAGGTGTAGGCAACGAAGTTACGGCCCTTTACTGCCTCCCAGATGTCATTACTGAAAGCCACGGTACCAAAGGGCAGGTAAGCACTGGTAATACCCTTGGCCATGGTGATTATGTCCGGCCTGATTCCCCAGTGTTCCATGGCGAACATCTTTCCGGTCCTGCCGAAGCCGGTCATGACTTCATCGGCAATCAGGAGGACATTGTACTTCGTGCAAATCTCCCTTACCATTGGCCAGTACTCGGGAGGAGGAGCAAGCATCCCGCCGACACCCAGTACTGGTTCGGCCATGAAGGCAGCTATATTGTCCGGGCCCTCTTTCTCAATGACTTCGGCCAGGAACCGGGCGCACTGGATACCGCAGCGGGGGTATTCCTGGTTGAATGTGCAGCGATAACAGTAGTGTGAGGGTATGCGAATAAAGCCGGGCATCTGCGAACTCAGGCCCCTCTCATAGGAACCCTTGCCGGAGCCGGTGGCGGTCAATGCAGCGCTGGTGATGCCATGATACGAATCGTAGAGGCTGATGACCTTGTGCTTGTCACTCCCTCTGGCGTGCCAGTAGAAGCGGGCCAGTCTTATCGCAGAATCGATACTCTCGGAACCACCGGTGGTAAAGCTGAAATGGTCCAGTCCCGGTGGCACCAACTCACCCAGCTTCTGGCCACACTCGACGATAGCCACATTGGAGAACCCGTGGAACAGCATGGCATACTGCGTCCTGGCCAGCTCCCCGCTGATGGCGTCAATAATCTCTTGCTGTCCGTAGCCCAGATTGACACAGAGCAGCTGAGATGCCCCGTCGATATACTCCTTCCCTTCCGTGTCCTGGAAGAATATACCATGGCTCTTTTCGGTTACTATGCCAATGTTGTCACCGATAGGCCACCGGCCGTGCACGATGTGCTCCCGGTCCCACCTGAGAAGCTCCTCTGTCCTTCTGCCTTGCATGGTTGTACTCCTTATTGACTGAGCAAGCCACCTTGTTACTGAACACTTTAGGTAGGTAGAGCGCCTTTTGTCAAGCTTCGCCGTGTCGGCGACACAGAGTGTCGGTGGGGGTTTGTTTCCGCTGTAGGACAGTGCTACCATAGGAACCATGAAGGAGAGACTGAGGCAGGCCCTTTCCCGGAGAAAGAAGCTCCACATCACCGATACCCAACGCGTGCCATCGGCGGTACTACTGCCGCTCTATCTCAAGGATGGAGAGTACCATCTCCTGTTTATTCAGAGGACTATGAGGGTACGGGACCACAAGGGCCAGATATCTTTTCCCGGCGGTGCTTACGAGGAAGAGGACATTACATTCCGCAAAACAGCCCTGCGTGAGACAGAGGAAGAGGTCGGTGTGGCCGAGAGCGACGTCGAAGTGCTGGGGGAACTGGACGACATCCGCACAATCGGCTCCGGCTATGTCATCTCTCCCTTTGTGGGAATCATTCCCTGGCCCTATAACATCAAGGTGGACCAGTGGGAGACCGAAGAGGTAATCGAAGTCCCTCTGGCGGCTCTTCTGGACAAAGACAATGTCCGGGAAGATACGGATATCCTCGGAGGTGAGGTGGTACCCACCTATTTCTACCACTGCCAGGGGAAGGTGATATGGGGTGCCACTGCCCGAATACTGAGCCAGTTTCTCGGCATTGTGGCCGATATCCGGGAGGAATGCCCGTAGATGGGTTCGCCTGAAAGGCTGCGGGCTCTTCAGTTCCCGTTGTGTTGCACGCCTTCCCATTCATCGGAAACCCCGCTCTTTAGCGGTACCGGGGCTATTGCGATGATTCTGCTCACGTATGTCTTGTGCCAGCAGAGATAGTCTTGCTATAATTGAGGAAACACTGGAAGGAGCCTTGTTACAGGGTAGCAAGACCACGACTATGGAGCAGCAGGCCAAGCGGCAGTGGTCAAAAAAGGAACTGTGGGTCGGTGTTCTGGCCATCGTTATCACAATTGGCCTTTGCGCTGTCGCCATCTACTATAAAGATGCCCTGATGAGCACCACGTATCTATCCAGATTCGGGCTTCTGGGCGTGCTGATTGTTGCCTTTGTTGCCGGTAGCACCTTCAGTGTCACCGCGATACCGGTGCCCTACTGGCTGCTGGTATTCACGCTTCCGAGCGTAATCGCTGAGCAGTGGGGTATAATGGCGCCGGTGTGGGTCGGGCTGCTCTCCGGGCTGGGTGCCAGTCTGGGGCAGTTGATAACTTTTATGATTGGATATGGAGGCAGATCTCTTTCCGAGAAAGTCACCAGTAAGTTCAGCAGCAGCTTCTACGATAAAGCAATATCCTGGGCGGAGCGGCACGGTTCGCTGGCGGTGTTTGTCATGTCAGCAGTTTTCAATCCACTCCACCTGCCGATGACGATTGCCATAGCCGCGCTGGGATATCCTCCCCACAAGTTCTTTTTCTTCTGCTTCCTGGGGAGCGCTCTCAAGAGCCTGGTAATCGCCTTCTGCGGTTACTACGGACTGACGTCTCTATTCTCCTGGCTGGGGGTGTAGGACAGAGGGGTTATACATATGGCATTGACTGTCCTTTACGTGGTACTGGGGCTTCTGGTTGTCGTGGGTATCTGGCAACTTGTAGTCTGGATGCTTGAGATACAGGACAAGAACCGGAAATACCGGACAGCTGCCAGCCTGGCCCGGGAGAGGACCAGACCGCTCCTGGTAGCCGGTGGACCGTGGGGTGGCAAGAGAGCGCGTCACTGGTTTAACAAGCCGGCGCACGGTGAAGGGGATGTCTGCCTTGATATTGACCGCCGGGCGATAGACGGCCACCCGTGTGCCGTCGTTGCCAGCGTTACCCATATCCCGTTCTCAGACAATACCTTTGGCGCTGCATTTGCCAGTCACCTGCTGGAACACCTGCCGACCGTTAGCGAAGGCAGGCAGGCGCTGGATGAACTCAACCGGGTGGCTGAGACCGTCTTCATTGTCTACCCGTCCCGACAGTCTATCGCCGGCTGGGTGATACCGGAGCACCATCTCTGGGTCCGGCAGGAAGGGAACAGTACCTTTCTCAAGCAACGGGGAGAGCCGGGCGCTGTAGAAGAGGAGTATCACCGTTGAAAGAGCAACCGGACATGACCAGCATGAAGTTAGAGTTGCAGGTAGAGATTGAGCATCTGGCGGAGCGACTGCTTGGTCGTGAGGACGGAAAGCGGGCAGACTTCATCGGGAGGGTCACGGAGACGTACAACAGGGCCAGTGGCAAGGAGTTTCTCGTGATTCACAACCCCGGAGGGTGGGGGAATACGCTGCTGGAGTTGTGCCTGGACTGGGAGAGAAGCATCGTTACCGGAGTTACCGAGACGATGGATGAACTCGGTCGTACCTGGGCGCTGACCCAGCACTTCCGTAGTGGTAACAGCTTCTGGTACCATATGCGGGACGTAGGAAAGGAAGCACGCTTCTTTCTGAAGAGTAAGTCCCGACAAGCGGAGATAATGGCGGAGGAACTGAGACTGATTATACGGAACCTTCCTGAACTCAGAGTGGTATTGGTAGGGGCCAGCCAGGGAGCGGCCTTCGGTAACGCCGTAATGCGGCATCTCGGTGACAACAACCAAGTCTACAGCATTGAGCTGGGCATATTCTTCCCTCACATGTCCCATCGGGTGGTCACGGAAAGGACGCTGGCGATAGATACCAACGGAATGATGCCGGACCCCATGGCGCACCGGAATCTGAAGGCCGGGGCTAAGGCCTACATGCTGGCGTTCCTGAGGTGGTTCAGATACCGGCTGCAGGGGAAGCCGGCCAAATTCACGCATTGCATCAACGTCCCGGGGCACGAGTATCGCTGGGAATACCCCGCTGTGCAGGAGAAGATAAGGGAGTTCCTGAAGGCGAACTTCGGGAACTGAAGCGGGACTTTTGTCACTGACGCCGTAACCAGACATCCGGCATAATTGAGCTGGTGGGAGGTAGATGATGAGGCAAGAGAGATTCACTGAGCAGGCACAGGAGGCAATAGCCGCCTCACAGCAGTTGGCTCAGCAGTTCAACCATAACCAGTGGGATGTGGAGCATATCCTGCTGGCGCTGCTCATGCAGGAGAGGGGTCTGGTTGGTGAGATACTGCGGGAGCTCGGCGTGGATGCAGAGCAGGTCAGGCGCCACGTGGAAACCGTGCTGGAGCGAATGCCCAAGGTCACCTATCAAACAGGACAATTCTACATGACACCGCGCATCAATAACCTCTTCGCTGCTGCCGATGCGGAATCAAAGAGACTGAAGGACGAGCTTATCGCTACGGAACACCTCCTGATTGCCATAGCTGGCGAAGAAAAGGGTGAAGCATCCGGTATTCTTGGCCGGTTTGGTGTTGACCAGGAAAAGGTATATTCCGCCCTTCAGAAGCTGCGCGGTGGTCACCGCGTTACCGACGCCCGGGCGGAGAGCAAGTACCGCTCACTGGAGAAGTACGGTCGTGACCTCACCGAGCTGGCGCGCCAGGGTAAGATTGACCCGGTAGTCGGTCGTGAGGATGAGATAAAGCGCGTAATGCAGGTGCTCACGCGACGCACTAAGAACAACCCGGTGATTGTCGGTGAGGCGGGAGTAGGCAAGACCGCCATTGCCGAGGGGTTAGCCCAGAAGATTGCTGCGGATGATGTGCCGGACTCCCTCAAGGGCCGTAAGGTAGTTGCCCTGGACATGGGGGCTTTAGTCGCGGGCACCAAGTTCCGTGGTGAGTTTGAGGAGCGGCTCAAGGCGGTGATGGATGAGGTCCGGCAGGGGGAAGGCGAGATAATACTGTTTATCGATGAGATACACACCGTGGTCGGTGCCGGCGCGGCCGAGGGAGCGATAGATGCCAGCAATATGCTGAAACCGGCGCTGGCGCACGGTGAGTTGCAGTGTATTGGTGCCACCACGCTTGATGAGTATCGCAAGTTCATTGAGAAGGACAAAGCCCTGGAACGGCGCCTGCAGCCTGTATTCCTTGG
>DAOUVG010000228.1 GCA_030667735.1 Dehalococcoidales bacterium | reverse complement strand
GTCTGGAAGCACGACTTCAAGGTACCCTTCGTCTGTGGTTGTCGCAACCTCGGTGAGGCCCTGCGGCGTATCGGTGAAGGGGCGGCAATGATACGGACCAAGGGCGAAGCCGGCACCGGCGACATCGTCGAGGCCGTCCGCCACATGCGAACGGTTATGGACGAAATTCGCAAGCTGGTGAACATGCCGGAAGAAGAGCTGATGGCGGAGGCCAAGGAACTGGGCGCACCGTTTGAACTTGTCAAGGAAGTACACAAAATCGGCAAGCTGCCGGTGGTGAACTTCGCCGCCGGTGGCGTGGCAACCCCGGCGGACGCCGCTCTGATGATGCAGCTTGGTGCCGACGGCGTTTTTGTCGGCTCCGGCATCTTCAAGTCCGATAAACCCAGCGTAATGGCCAACGCAATAGTCAAGGCGACCACCCACTACCAGGACCCGCAGATTATCGCCGAGGTCTCCAAGAACCTGGGCGCAGCCATGCCCGGGCTGGACATCAAGCAAATAAAACCTGAGGAGCTACTGGCGCAAAGAGGATGGTAACATGAGGATAGGTGTCCTTGCCCTGCAAGGAGCCTTTGCTGAGCATATCGCCGTACTCAAACACCTGGAAGTAGACACCCGGCCCGTCCGTTTACCCCACCAGATGGTGGGGCTGGACGGGCTGATTATTCCCGGCGGTGAGAGCACCACCATGACCGGACTGATGCTGAGCTACAACCTGCGCAGTGAAATCAGCCGGAGGGTGGAAGAGGGGATGCCGGTACTGGGGACCTGCGCCGGGATGATTCTGCTGGCCCGGGAGGTCGCCGACAATCGCGTGGAACCCGTGGCCGCCATGTCGATGAGGGTGCGGCGCAATGCCTTCGGACGGCAGAGGGAGAGCTTCGAGGCCGACCTCTCGATACCGGTGCTCGGGGAGAAGCCCTTTCCCGGTGTCTTCATCCGTGCCCCCATCATCGAAGAGGTAGACAACGGCGTGGAGGTACTTGCCCGTTTGCCTGACGGTGCAGGGCTGGCAGTGGCCGAACCCGTTATCGTTGCCGCCCGGCAGGGGAATCTCCTTGCATGCGCATTTCATCCCGAGTTGACCGATGACCTCAGATTCCACCAGTACTTTCTGGATATCGTTGCCGGAAAACGCTGAGTCCGGCACCGGGGAGGACAACTCTTGGAAAAAACAATCACCGATGACCTGGAAGCCCTGCTGGACATTCTCCCGCCCCACATCCGCCAGTCGCTGGTTGATACGGAGGACCGAAGGGAGCTCCTGGAGGTAGTCCTCGACCTCGGCAGGTTACCCGAGGCACGCTTTGCCAAGCGTGAGGTGACGCTTGATAAAAGGGAAGTAACCGAAGAAGATATAGAGTACGTTACCGAGCGTATCAGCAACTTTGGTGATGACAACCGGGCCGGGATAGAGCGCACCCTGCACCGTATCTCGGCGATTCGCAACCGGAAGGGCCGCATCGTCGGGCTGACCTGCCGCGTTGGTCGGGCGGTCTACGGCACAATCCACATCATCGAAGACCTGGTACAGACCGGCAAGAGCATCCTGCTGCTCGGTCGTCCCGGCGTGGGTAAGACGACCATGCTCCGCGAGGTGGCACGGGTACTGGCCACTGAATTCGGCAAACGGGTCATCATCGTTGATACCTCCAACGAGATTGCCGGTGATGGCGATATCCCCCACCCTGCAATCGGACACGCCCGGCGGATGCAGGTGACCACCCCCAGCATGCAGCATGCCGTGATGATCGAGGCGGTGGAGAACCACATGCCGGAAGTGATTGTCATCGACGAAATCGGGACCGCCCTGGAAGCACAGGCGGCCCGGACAATCGCCGAGCGCGGCGTGCAGCTTGTCGGCACAGCCCATGGGAACACCCTGGAGAACCTGATGATGAACCCCACCCTGGCCGACCTCATCGGCGGGATACAGTCGGTAACCCTGGGTGACGAAGAAGCCCGCCGGAGAGGCACTCAGAAATCTATCCTGGAGCGCATGTCCGCCCCGACCTTTGACATACTGGTGGAGATACAGGACTGGGACCGGGTGACGATTCATCTTGATGTCGGTGAAGCAGTCGATACCATCCTGCGCGGCCAGCCACCGGCTACCGAGACCCGCTGGCCGGACGAGGACGGAGAGGTCCACATCGAAAGGATTGTCCCCGAGGTCACCGAACGAAGGACACCGGTGCAGAAGCAGGCGATTAAGAAGGACAGCAACCACCGGCTCTTCCTGTTCGGGGTGAACCGGGGCAGGATGGAGCAGGTGGCCGACGACATGCAGGTGAGCCTGGAACTGGTCAACAGCCTGGAAAATGCCACTCTGCTGGTGACCTCCAAGAAGTACTATCGCCAGAAACCGAAGAAGGTCAAGGAGGCGGAGGCGTCCAACGTGCCCATTTTCGTCCTCAGGGGCAATACCCCGCCACAGATACGGCAGTTGCTGAACACCATCTACCCTACCAAGGTACCCCGGCAATCAAGCTCCTTCGAGCAGGCCCTGACCGAAGCCGAGAATGCGGTGGAGCAGGTCAGAAGCGGGGAGGAAACGGTGGAACTCAGCCCCCAGAGCGCCTATATCCGCCGGTTGCAGCACCTGATTGCAGAGAGGAATGCCCTTGGCTCCCAGAGCACCGGCAAGGACCCGAATAGAAGGGTAAGGATATTCAGGGGGTAGAACCATGGTAACAAGTGAGGACACATTCCACTTCACACCAGAGCAGGAGGCCAACTTCAAGAGATGGGGAGCCTTGCTTGAGACAGAGCAAGCACGTACGTGGGCTGTAGATGAGAAACAGGCTATGGAGACGATACATGATACCTTTAAACAAGCCGGTTTTGAGAAGGGCAACGACCTGTCTTCAGAGCAATTAGACAGCATCTTCCGCCATATGAAACGCCTTATTAAGAATATGGCTCTAAACAAAAGGCTATACGAAGACAACGGACTGGCCAACTTCAACTCCAGATTGAGAATCTTGCTGTTCGATAGTAAGCCCTTGCCTGAACGCGTTAATCAGTTCCTAGGACTGAAGAATGCAGGTGAGCTCACTGTATCTCAGTTCTTATGTTCGTTTAGCCCAGGGGAATATCCTGAAGTCGGTTGGCACACCCTCTCCATTCTGGAACTCGACTCTGTTCAGATGGACAACGCCTATGGCGAAGCATTGCTGGAGCATAACATAGCGTCTCCGCAGAGCTATCGCGGGGACACACTAGTATACTTGAGAAATATTGTGATCTTCCGGCAGATAAAGAACCTTCTGGGTATTGAAGAGTACAACCAAATCAACAACGTTCTGTGGCTTGCCTACAAGGAGGCTGAAACGGAAACTGAGGCGAAGCCAGCCCCCGCCTCAGTCAGCCTGGAAGCAGATTTGAGGGACTACTTGGCAGACAATCCCGCGTTCATTGAGAGCGGGCTTTCTCTAGTCGATAAGGAGTACACAATTC
>DAOUVG010000227.1 GCA_030667735.1 Dehalococcoidales bacterium | reverse complement strand
CCGAATTTCATGCAGACTTTCACCGGTGCCATCTACCTGGGCCGCTATCGTTTAAGACACGGTTCGAGACAGGAGATTGTCTGATTGCTCCATTACCGTGAGATTGCTTCGGCTTCGTCCTGCTGGCAAAGCCAGCAGGATCGCTCGTAATGACAGGTCAGGGCAAATGTCACTGCGAGGAGTCAGCGACGAAGCAGTCTTATTCAGACCCCAGTTTGACGGCTCATGACTACTATTGTATTATGCAGGTTGGTAATGGCAGGATATAGTCCTTACCGTGGTTTGTGTTAATGACGGGAACACCACGCTCTCCGCTAATCGAAGAAATAGACCCCGGGCTGTCAGCGTTTGACACCTTTGAACTCTTCCGTAACGACCCTTTCTGCTTCTTCCTGGATAGTGGCATGGACCCTCACAAACTGGGGCGGTACTCATTTATTGGCAGCAACCCTTTCCTTGTCCTCAGCAGTCGCGGTAGCCAGAGCACCATCACCAGGGGGGCGGAGAAGACCTGCCTCAGTGGAAATCCGTTTGACATAATCGGTAGTATCCTTGAAGAATATCGGCTGGACCCGGTAGCTTCACCGGTGCCGTTTGTCGGTGGCGGGGTGGGTTACCTGAGCTATGACCTCTGCCATTTCATAGAGCGGTTACCGACTACAGCTGTGGATGACCTCCAGCTACCGGAATGCTATTTCGGTTTTTACGATGTCGTGCTGGTCTTTGACCACCTTAAGGGAAAGGCCTACATTGTCTCCACCGGCTTTCCGGAGCTTGCCGAAAAAGAAAGGATGGTACGTGCCAGGTACCGGCTTGATGAGATGAAATCCCGACTCTCCGGTACCAGGGTGCCGACACCATCCTCGGTGCCCGCAGGTCCGGCTGCTGCTGGCCTCACCGGGGGATTCACGCATGACAGATATGTCGCTGCTGTCGAGCAAGCACGGCAGTACATCATCGCCGGGGATATCTTTGAGGTAAACATCTCCCAGCGCTTTGAAACGGATCTCACCATTAACCCCTACGACCTCTACCAGCGTCTGCGGCAGATAAACCCGGCACCTTTCGCCAGCTACCTCGGGTTTGACGACGTCACGATAGTGAGCGCCTCCCCGGAGCGGTTTCTCCGGCTGCATGGTGACCGTGTGGAGACGCGCCCGATAAAGGGTACCCGCCCGCGGGGAAGGGAACTGAGCGAAGACCAGGCCCTTGCCCGGGAGCTACTGAATAGCCCCAAAGACCGGGCGGAGAATATCATGATAGTGGACCTGGAGAGGAACGACCTGGGGCGGGTCTGTCGCTACGGCACCGTCAGGGTGACCGAACTGACGATACTGGAGGTGTTTCCCACCGTTTTTCATCTCACTTCCACCGTGGAAGGTCGACTGAGGAAGGGCAA
Source organism: Dehalococcoidales bacterium (assembly GCA_030667735.1). Classification (GTDB taxonomy): domain Bacteria; phylum Chloroflexota; class Dehalococcoidia; order Dehalococcoidales; family Fen-1064; genus DUES01. The sequence continues at coordinate 2,069 of DAOUVG010000227.1, read as the reverse complement.
GAATAGCACGGACCTGCTGAAAGCCACCTTTCCCGGCGGCTCGATAACCGGAGCACCCAAAGTGCGTGCCATGGAGATAATCGATGAGCTGGAGCCTACCCGGAGAAGCGTCTATACCGGCAACATCGGGTATCTGGGGTTCGACGGTAGCCTTGACCTCAATATCGTCATCCGCACCTTCATCGTCAAGGATGGCAGGGCCTATTTCCAGGTAGGTGGTGCCGTCGTCTATGACTCCGACCCCGAGGAAGAGTACCAGGAGACGCTGGACAAGGCCAGGGCTCTTGTTGGCGCTCTCAATCTGCCGGTAGAAGGCCGGGAATAGCCATGGTAATTGTCATTGATAACTACGATTCGTTCGTCTATAACCTTGCCCAGTACCTCGGTGAGCTGGGTTGGAGACCGGTGGTCCATCGCAACGACGAGGTCACTCTGGCCGAGATAGAACGCGCGCGCCCATCCCATATAGTCATCTCTCCGGGGCCGTGCACCCCGCTGGAGGCCGGTATATCCAATGACGTTGTGCGCCACTTCGGGGGGAGGATTCCCATCCTTGGTGTCTGCCTGGGACACCAGTGTATCGGATATGTCTACGGGGGCGAGATTGTCCGTGCTCCCGTTCCCACCCATGGCAAGAGCACCCTCATCTATCACGACGGGCGTACGGTATACCAGAGCCTGCCCAACCCGTTTGAGGCTGGTCGTTACCATTCGCTCGTGGTGAGAGGCGATATTATTCCTGACGTGCTGGAGACCACTGCTACCACCAGTGAAGGTATTGTTATGGGAGTCCGGCACCGGGACTATGTCGTTGAGGGCGTGCAGTTCCACCCCGAGTCCATTATGACCGATGTAGGTCACGCAGTACTGAGGAACTTCCTGAGCTACCGGCAGCCGATGTGGCCGGAGGAGTCTGATCGTGACTGAACTGGTCTATCTCAACGGCTCTCTGGTGTCTCGAGACGATGCCTGCATTGCCGTGCTCGACTACGGCTTTCTCTACGGCTTCGGTCTGTTCGAGACCATGCGGGCCTACGGAGGACACGTTTTCCGCCTCGACCGGCACCTGAAACGACTGGCCCGTTCCGGTGAGAACCTGGGGATTGCTGTGGAGAGTGCGGTTCTGGAAAGAGCGGTGATGGAGACCATCCGTGCCAACGGACTCGGTGATGCCCGTATCCGGCTCACCGTATCTATCGGTGAGGGTGGGGTAGTCCCTGACCCGACTACGTGTGGTGAGCCAACGGTGCTGGTGGTGGCGGGGAATTTCCAACCGTTTTCGGAAGAGGTCTATCAGAAAGGCTTCAGTGCAGTGGTATCATCTATCCAGCGTAATAGCTGGTCGCCTCTCTCCGGCATGAAGACGCTCAACTTCCTGGAGAGTATGCTGGCAAGACGGGAAGCAAGGACCGCTGGTGCTGATGAGGCCCTCCTTCTCAACGAGAAGGGACTCCTGGCCGAGGCCAGCATGAGTAACGTGTTCCTCGTGAGTGAAGGGTCCCTGAGGACGCCGGGACTGGAAAGCGGTGTTCTTCCCGGGGTTACCAGGGAGGCAGTCATTGAGCTTGCCGGAGGACTGGGCATAGACGCGGTGGAATGTGACATAACGATGGGTGACCTCATGGGAGCGGAAGAAGTATTCCTGACCAACTCGGTGATGGAAATCATGCCGCTTACCACGGTAGAAGGGAATCCAGTGGGTGATGGTAAACCGGGGCCGGTTACACAGAAGCTGATGGCGGGGTACGGGGAGATGGTGAGGAGGGAGTTGAGCACCTAGGTGGTGACTACCCCCGCACGATGGCGTCGGTCATGCGGCACACCCGAACCATCTGCCGCACGTCATGCACCCGCACGATGTCAGCACCGTTAGCGATGCCGATGGCTACCGTAGCCGCGGTACCCTCAACACGGTCGTCGGCAGGAAGGTCGAGCACCATCTTTATCATGGACTTGCGTGATGGCCCGATGAGGATAGGCTGCCCCAACTCCTTCAGTTCGGCCAGCCGGCGCAGGATTTCGATGTCCTGCTGCCAGGTCTTGCCAAAGCCGAGACCGGGGTCGATGAT
>DAOUVG010000125.1 GCA_030667735.1 Dehalococcoidales bacterium | reverse complement strand
CAGTGGCGCCGTCGGTATGCTCCTCGCAATGACAGGATTGTGCGCCACTGAAGACAGTGGCGACGTCGGTACGCTCCTCGCAATGACAGGATTGTGCGCCACTGAAGACAGTGGCGACGTCGGTACGCTCCTCGCAATGACAGGGGACACATTATTGACAAAGCGGCAGGGCTTACTTAAAGTATAGACTGGCTGATTACACCGGACTGACAACCCCGGCATGTCATATCGGGAGTCCGGTACAGGGAGGGGAAGAACCATGACGGACCTGGCGGAAATCACCCGCAGCCTGGTGGCGATGGACATCGAACGGACTGAAGAGTTGACCAGGGCAGCAATAAATGCCGGTATACCGGCCAGTGAGATACTGGAGAAGGGCCTCATCACCGGGATGCAGACCGTAGGTGAGCAGTTTGAGGCCGGAGAAATCTTCCTGCCCGAGTTGCTGATGTCGGGAGAGGCAATGAAGGCCGCCCTCAATCATCTGAAACCCTTGCTCACCGCTCAGCCCGGCGGCCGGCGCTTCGCCGGTAAGGCAGCCATCGGCACTGTCCAGGGGGATATCCATGACATCGGCAAGAACATCATCATCATGATGCTGGAAGGCAACGGCTGGGAGGTAACCGACCTCGGTGTTGACGTGTCTCCCGAGGACTTCTGTACCGCGGTAAGAGAAAACGATTTCCAGGTCCTCGGGCTTTCCGCCCTGCTGACGATGACCATGCCCAACCAGGCCCGGACAATCGAGGCCCTGAAGGCCGCGGGACTGAGGGACAGGGTCAAGGTAGCCATCGGTGGTGCCGTCTGCACACAAGCCTTTGCCGACCAGATAGGGGCGGACTGCTATGCCGCCGACGCCGCTGACGCAGCGCGGAAGTTCGCTGAGCTGGTCTCGTAACTGGCAGTCACCATTTGGTAGATTACTTCCTGACGAGGTGATATATGACCGGTATGACAGGTGTTGAGAGGATTGTGAAGGCACTCCGGCTCGAGGAGCCGGACCGGGTCCCCTTTATCGAGCCACCCAACGCAACCATCAGGGAGCAACTGCTCCCCGGCGCTTCGGTCTACGATACCATCGAGCACTTTGACCTTGACGGGACTGACCTCGATGACCGGGGCTACCCCGGCTACCTGACCGAACAGGTGGACGTGAATCACTTCCGCAACCAGTGGGGAACGGTGGTACGCACCATCGCCGGCACGTTACCTCATCCCGTCGAACCGGCCATCAAGTCGGAGAAAGACCTGGAGACCTGGTCACTACCCGACCCCGATGACCCGGCCCGGTACAACATGATTCGAGAGATGGTCAGACGCTACAAGGGACAGCGGGCCATAATCGCGTCTTTCGCCGACCCCTTCAATGTGGCCAACGAGGTCCGCGGTGCGACCAATCACTACATGGACTTCGTCCGCAATCCCGACATCGTAGACCGGCTTGCCGACCTTATCAAGGACTACTACATCAGGTACATACGGAACTGCGTAGAGGTTGGTGTTGACGCTATCTGGGTCAAGGGCGACTACGCGACCACTAAATGGCCCATGCTTTCCAGGGAACACTTTGCCCGCCATGTCATTCCGGTGCTTAAAGACCTGGTTGACGAGGCAAAGAGCCTCGGTGTCTTCGTGATGAAGCATACCGACGGCAATATCTATCCGATACTCGACCTGATTGTGGATACCGGCATCCACGGCCTGCACCCGATAGACCCCAACGCCGGCATGGACCTTGGTGACGTCAAGGAGAAGTACGGCCACCGAATCTGCCTGATGGGCAACGTGGACTGTGCCTACGTCCTTACCTGGGGTACCGTGGAAGAGGTGCGCGAAGACGTCAGGCGCTGCATCCGGCAGGCGGCGAAGGGTGGTGGCTACATCTGCATGTCCAGCAACTCCATCCATCCGGCAGTCAAGCCGGAGAACTACGCCGAGATGGTGAGGGCAGTCCACGAGTTGGGCCGGTATCACATCTCCATCTAGCCGGGAATCACATTATGCGAAAGTACCGGTTACATCCGGCCAGTTTGCGCCCGACCCCGCAGACTGCTCATCTGGCGGCCTGCAGGCAGCTATATCGTACCGTATACGGGACGAATATCGCCGTTCTGCTCAAGCCGTAACGCCCATCACCAGCCGTTGAGTATTAACGGACATTGCGATGTTTTAGTGGTGGCTATTATCAGGGAAATGGTGGCCGCCGTTATCGCCGGGGGACCTTTCGCTGGCAATGCCTTCAGCCATGTATTTCAGTGCACTGAAAATGCTGAGAACAGCCCTCTGTAGTTCGACAGGCTCCCGCGAGAGATAGGCAACCACGTAAGGGTCCAGCCGTCCATCTCCGTGACTACTGGCCGTGTCAGAGTGTACCGGAGACAGGTATCCGGCGAAGGCCAGTAGTTCGACTTCCCCGATACCGACATGCGGCGCAACCTTACGCAGTACCCTCGCCGAAGGAAACCGTTGTCCGCTCTCGACACGAGTCAGGTGTGACGGTGACACGCCGGATAGCGCAGCAAGCTGGACTCGTGTCATGTCCGCCTGATTTCTCAGTTGCCTGACTATCTTGCCTATGTCCGTGACATCCTGGGGCATTTTTACCTCCTTCCTCTCCCGGGCATACTATCAATGCCTGATATACGTGACCGGTGGTCCGGCACTACGCCTTTCCGGCGTTCTCCCGCCGGCTGTTTTGCCCATCCGGTCACTTCATGTTCCTGTACGCATAGATACAATAACACTATTGTCCCATTATGTCAATAGCCTGGTGTCCAATTGGCATATCTGCCTCATAGATATTACCTGTACCAGCAGGGTGATGAAAAACCCTTCGGCCCTTCATGGACAAGATTGAAGTGAGTGACGCTGAGGTGAAGATGTACTATACTGTTCCTGTGCCCCCCGATAGCGCCAGGCAGGAAGCGGTGGAAGTTGTACCTATCGTACACTACGGTTGAAGGAGATGGGGATACAGGGAGTAAGGCAGAGACTATATCTGTCTGGACATATCCGGCACAGCCGTTAAACACCAGCAAGGAGGATACGGAGTCTGATGGGATACCATGAACACAGGCACCTTGCCCCCAGGAATATCAATTGTGCCGTTGTCACTATTTCGGACAGTCGGACCGAGGCGGATGATGAGTCCGGCAAGCTCGTCAGGCAGCGACTCAGTGATAACGGTCACCGGGTGGTGGCGTACTCACTCCTGAAGAACGAACCGGAGGCTATCCGGGCGAAGATAGTGGAACTGGTGGGGCAGGAAGATGTCCAGGTGATTATCACCAGCGGCGGCACGGGGGTGAGCCAGCGGGACGTTACCGTGGATACAGTGGAACCGATGCTGGAGAAAAAACTGGATGGATTCGGGGAGCTGTTCCGGTCCCTGAGCTACCAGGAGATTGGCACCGGCAGCATCATGAGCCGGGCGACCGCCGGAGTGATTGGCGGTAAGGTCATCCTCTGTTTCCCCGGTTCACTGGGCGCGGCCACCCTGGTAATGGACAAAGTAATCCTGCCGGAACTCGGACACCTGGTGCGGGAAGCGACGAGGTAGCAGTCCTTATGAGGTGTCTTTTCCAGAGACTCGCTTGTCAGGAGATTAGCCCTGCTTCCTCCGGTAGGTGCCGCTCTTGCCGCCGGTCTTGCTTTCCAGGTAAATCTCCTTGATGGTTATGCCCTTGTCCACCGCCTTGCACATGTCATAGATAGTCAGGGCACTGACCGAGGCGGCTACCATGGCCTCCATCTCCACTCCGGTCTTGCCGGTACTCTTTGCTCGTGCGGTTATGCCTATGCAGTCCTCCCCGGAGATGTCAAACTCGACTGCGACCTCGTCAATGAGTATCGTGTGGCACAGCGGTATCAGGTCGGGCGTCTTCTTGGCAGCTATGATGCCGGCAATACGGGCCACAGCGAGGACATCGCCTTTCTTGAGGGTATTCGCTTTCACCTGCTCCAGGGTGCCCGGCTTCATCACCACTGTGCCCCTGGCCACCGCTTCGCGCACCGTGTCAGCTTTCTTGCCGATATCCACCATGCGGGCCTCACCGCTTGAGTTTACGTGGCTCAGTTCCGTCATCGTCCGTCTCCTGTCTGGAAATGTACCGGTATCGCTATGGCTTCAGGGTAAAAGAGCCTGTAGCCCGTATATCCCGCGAGGAGCTGGCGACCAGTACCTCAAACTTCCCGGGTTCGGCCACCCACTCTTGCCGGTCCGGGTCGTAGAATGAGAGGTCTCTCTGTCCCAGGGTAAAGTTCACCGTCCGGGTCTCCCCGGGCTTCAAACTCACCTTGGTAAAGCCCTTCAACTCCTTGAGCGGCCTCACCAGGCTCGATTCGACATCACGAATATAGAGCTGGACAACCTCTTTTCCTTCCCTCTCACCGGTGTTGGCAATGTCTATGCTCACCGGCAGGTCGTCGCCAACCGCCACCTCCGCCGGTATCGTCAGCATGCCATATTCGAATGTGGTATAGGAAAGGCCGTGCCCGAAGGGGAACAGGGGCTCGATTTTCTTGGTGTCGTAGTAACGGTAGCCAACGAAGATGCCCTCGCCGTAGAGTACCTTCCCGCTCTCGCCGGGGTAGTTGATAAAGGCGGGGTTGTCTTCGATGCGGCGGGGAACGGTCTCCGGCAGCTTCCCTGATGGGTTGACATCTCCGAAGAGGACATCGGCAATCGCGTTGCCACATTCCTGCCCGGCGAACCATGCTTCGAGTACGGCGGGCACGCGGTCGATCCATTCGGCCATCGCGACGGTATCGCCGTTGTTGAGGACAACGACGGTGTGCCGATTGGCGCGTGCGACCGCTTCGATGAGCTCGACCTGGGCGCCGGGGAGGTCCATGCTCTCACGGTCGTCGCCTTCTCTATCGTATTCCTCAGAGGTGCCCACGAACACCACGGCGACGTCCGACCGCGCGGCCAGGCCAGCCGCACGAGCGACTGCATTCTCGGGAAAGGGCGGTTCGCATCCCAGCCTGATGCGCCGGAAAGGCCAGGCGCGTTCGGGGTTCCACCAGTACTCGATCTTCAGGTCATAGGACCTGCCGGCCTCCACTGTGATGGTACCCGTCCTCTCGCCGCGCAGGAAGAGGTCTTCCTCGGCCTCACCTGACCGCTTCTCCACGACAAGCCGGCCGTCGACACAAATGCGCGCGAAGCCGTCCGTGAGCAGCCCGAAGCGGTATTCCCCGGACTCCGGGGCCAGGAAGGACCCTGTCCACCGGATGGAAAAATCGTCTCTGTCGATACCCGGGCCGGGAAAGACCCCGCTGCGCCACCTCAAGGCAAACTCACTGTCCACTCTGGTCAAGGCCGGTTCCCCGGAGAGCTGGTTGTTATTGAAGTACTCGCCGTTCAGTCCCTGTCCTTCCCCTCCGGATGGTCT
>DAOUVG010000212.1 GCA_030667735.1 Dehalococcoidales bacterium | reverse complement strand
CGCATCCGCCCGTCTTCATCAATGTTTCTGGTCTGCGGCTTGGCAATATCATGCAGTAGCGCCGCCAGTTTCAGGAGAGACCTTCCGGTGCTCCCGCTGCTGACCTCCAGCCCAAAGTGCGCGGTCAGCTCCGATGACCACGGAACCGTCGCTAAAAGCCCATTATCGCCATACTCCCAGGACCCTTCCCGCAGCAAGAAGTCGACTGCGAGCACGGTCTTCAGAGAATGCTCGAAGATGTCCCAGAAGTGCTCTCTGGGCTGTTCCATGCCTCTGGCGGCGGCCAGTTCCGGAATCAGTGCTGTAAGCAGACCCAGGCTATCCAGGTAGACCAGGAAACGCCCACTGCCGGGAACGGCCAGGAGGCGCAGTAACTCTTCTCTGATACGCTCCCCGGCAACACCGGTGATGAGTGCGGCATGGTGCCGTACCTGGGCTTCGGTAACGCTATCGATACTGAAGTCAAGCTCGGCAGCCAGACGTACGGCTCGCAGCAGACGAACGGCATCGGACTCAAAGGCGGCCTCGGAAACACTCCGGATGACGCCCATTCGGATGTCCTTTCGGCCTCCGAATGGGTCCACCAGCCGTACTGCTCGGTCGGTTGTAGTTATCTGGTTGAGTTCAACTGCCATCGCATCTACCGTAAAATCACGCCGTGCCAGGTCTTCCTCGATACTACCACGGAATGTGGAGAAATCTACCTGCCACTGGTTTTCGCCCGGGAATACACCACCACCCACCAGTATTATCCGTGCTACCCTGTTTTCCTCGTCCAGTGTAACAAACCTGCCACCCATCACGCCAGCTACCATCCTGGCAACCTCAAGCGCATCAGAGGCCACGGCAATGTCAATATCAGCGGTAGGACGGTGCAGTAGCACGTCACGGACAAAACCACCCACCAGGTACGCCTGAACCCCCCGCTCGTTAAGAAGGTTGCCCACCGCGTCCAGTAGTGACCCGGCCCCGGTATCTATTATGGTATCGAAGAAGCCTTCCTTGACCTCTTCACCAGTCTTCAATCCCATCATCCGGCTATCGTTCCAAGTCAATAGGCTACCCTTAAGAGTCTCCCGGCAGCCTGTTCATAATACTTCACCACTATAACCCGAGTTCACCGATTTATCAAGTTGGTGTACTCATTCAATATTACCGTGACATTTCATATAAATACCGCCTGTCGTTCCAGGATTAAACTATGGGCCGGAGCGAATAGACAGCGAAGCAATCCGACAACCGGCAAGATTCCGCGCTACTGACTACAGTTCATTCAGACCCAAAAAGCACCAGGTACCCCCCCGTGTTGCGTGAAAAGAAACTGTTACCGAAACCATCTTGCTTTTACTAAATCTCGTGTGGTATACTCACTCTTGGCTTGTAACGAAAGGGGGTAGCAGTTGCTCTCTGATTACGGTTTCGTCGGACTCTTCATCATCGTTGCTGTTCTTTTTAGTCTCCTTCTTATTATTCTCCCCGTTGTATTCAGGTACCTCAAGCTAGTCCCCCACAATCCCAACGCTGTCAAGAACGCCACGTTTGAGTGCGGCATGGAAACCATCGGGAAGACGTGGGTACAGTTTAACTTCCGCTACTACTTCTACGCCCTGATTTTCCTGGCCCTGGATGTCCTGGTCGCATTTATCTATCCGTGGGCGGTCAACGTGAGGGACCTCGGGACTTCCGGTTTCACCGCAATACTTATCTTCATCGCCTTCATTGTTGTTGGCTACCTTTACGCCTGGAGGAAGAGAGTTCTAGAATGGAAGTAAGCAGAGCCAGGGACTACGTCTATTCGGATACGGAGCTTGACCAGTCCGAAAGCAAGGTCATTGAAGAACTGAAGGCCGGCGCCACGGAGCCGTTCGTGGACCCTGATGCCTGGCTGGACGAAGAACTGAGCCAGAATATACTGCTGACAACCGCCGACTGGTTAATCAACTGGGGGCGGCGTTCCTCGCTGTGGCCGGTCATCTGCTTCCCGGCATGCTGCGCATTTGAGTTTATTTCCGTGATGGGCCCACGTTTCGACATGTCCCGTTTCGGTATGGAAATCCTGCGTGCCTCGCCGCGTCAGGCAGACGTATTGATTACCGCGGGCACGCTGACCTGGAAGATGGCACCCAACGTAAAACGGATATATAACCAGATGGCGGAGCCGAAATGGGTTATCGCCATGGGTGCCTGCGGCATCAGCGGCGGTATCTTTCGCTCTTCCTACAACGTAGTACCAGGTTATAATCACATTATTCCGGTTGATGTCTACGTGCCCGGTTGCCCGCCGCGTCCCGAAGCCCTGTTGCACGGCATACAGATGCTGCAGGAGAAGATAGCCAAGAGAACCAATATCATCAAGGAATAGTCTGCAGCATACTAGCCTTAGAACGAGGAGGGGAGGCGATGGCCAAGTTCAATGTAGGTGATAAAGCCAGGGTCCTGGATAGGCCGGGATGGCCCGGAGGATACAAAATCGCCAATTGGGAAGGCGAAATTGTTGAAGTAAAAGAAGACCCCGCCGATTATGTCATTATGAAGGCGGACAGCACCGGCTACAACATGGCTTTTCCTGAAGCCGAGCTGGAGAAAATATAAAAAGCACTATCCGATAAGAAAGGCAGATGACTACTTCTCTATCCACCCGGGAGATTGCCGGACAAATTAGCGAACGATTGCCGGATGCAGTCATTGATGCTGCTGACGCTGCTATTCTTGTCAACAGCAACTCCTTGCTGGATGTGGGTGCCTTTCTCAAGAATACCCCGGGGCTCGATTTCGACTACCTGACCACAATCACGGCGGTTGACTACTATCAGTACTTTGAGGTTATTTACCAGTTCGTCTCCATTGAGCACAATCACAGTCTGGTCATCAAAACCCGCTGCCAGGGCCGTGATAACCTCACACTGCCGTCGCTGGTCGGCCTCTGGCGGAGTGCCGACCACCAGGAACGGGAAATCTACGACCTTATGGGAATTACGTTTGAAGGCCACCCGAACATGAAACGTATCGTCCTCTGGTCGGACTTTCAAGGACACCCGCAGCGAAAGGACTTCATGTAGATGGAACTGAGAACAGAACCGTTTGTTCTCAATATCGGACCGGTGCATCCGAGTACCCACGGCGTATTCCGGATGAGGGCCACCCTCGACGGAGAGGTTGTCCTTGATTTGGAACCGGTCTTTGGCTACCTGCATCGGGGCATTGAAAAGCTGGCCGAGGAGCGCACCTATGGCGGGATTATCCCGCTGACGGACCGCCTCGACTACGTGGCTTCGATGACCAATAACATGGCCTATGTCCTCACCGTGGAGAAGCTGGCCGGTATCTCCGTTCCGGAGCGGGCCGAATACCTCCGGGTCATCATGTCCGAGCTACAACGCATCGCCGCTCACCTGGTATCCATCGGCTCTTTCTTCAACGACTGCGGTGCCTATTTCACCCCGTTCCTCTACATGTACCGCGAACGGGAGAACATCTGTGACCTCTTTGATATGGTCTGCGGCCAGCGCCTGCTCTATAACTACATGCGTATCGGCGGTGTCAGCCAGGACATTCCTGATGAGTTTCTGCCTGCGCTGAAACGCATAATTCCACACATCCGTGGACGTATAGATGAGTATGATGAGTATCTCAAGGAGAATGAGATACTGCTGGCCCGTGCCAAGGGCGTGGGCATCCTGCCGCGGGACCTCGCAATTAATATCGGCGCCAGTGGGCCGGTG
>DAOUVG010000143.1 GCA_030667735.1 Dehalococcoidales bacterium | reverse complement strand
CCTCCTCCTCATATATTCGTAAATGACACAGGCAGAATCCTACGAATTCTGCCTTCTTGATTAACGAATATCGCCTTTCCTATTATTCTGTTGACTATGCCATACTTATGAGCATTGTGTCAATAATTATATGAGCCTGTCCCATAAACCCCTTTGAGTGGGTGTGAGATGAGGTAGAATGGGGCTGAGCGTTTTATCTTAGGGTGAACGTCGTGGCCTAAAATCTACTACCATGCTATCGAGAGCAAGACTACCTGATGTCGCCATCCCTCAAGGAATGGCTTGGCGAAGGTCATCTGGTCCTTGCCTGACTGATACTGAAGGCAACCTGGTCGCCCCGACGTTCGGCGAGGACCTCGCCAAACGCGCGAACCTTGGTCTCTGCAGGCAAACCACTCACGATGGCCTCCCCTTCGCGGTTCTCCACCTGCAGAAGAAGTCCGGGCAACTCGATTCCCTGCTGAGGCATGCCGAATGCCCAGATCTCATCAATCCGCGATTCGGTGCCCAGCTGCCCGGTGTGTTGTGCAGTTGGTCCCAGCGGGAGGAGGAAACCTTCACGGCCGTAGACGGGTAGGCTATTCAGCGGCATGGTGAGCTCCAGAACACGAGGTCCTCGTACCCGTTCTTCAGCCCAGAGACCGTACCAGACGCCTCTTGGCAGGTAGACACGCACCTTCCCGCGCGGAAGCAGGACGGGCGCCACCAGCAGTGCAGGGCCGAGCGTGTATTGCTCCTCGAAACTCCATGCCGGCCGGTCTTCGGGGAAGGCAAGAGGCATGGCTCGCATCAGGGGCAGGCCCGTGCGGCTAGCCTCAAGGGCGCAGGCCTCAAGGTATGGGATGAGTCGGTAGCGCCACTCCAGCCATTGCCGGACGTCGCGTTCTGCTTCTTCCCCATACTCCCAGGGCTCCCGAGGACCAGGGCCGTGGAAACGGGTGTGTGAGGACATAACACCGGCCTGTGTCCATCGCACATAAAGTTCAGGGTCAGGCCTGTTCGCGGTGAAGCCACCAATATCGTGACTGTAGAAGGGACCCCCGCTCATACCCCAGGAAAGACCACCACGAATGCTTGCAGCGAGACCTTCCCAGTCACTCTGTGGGTCACCGCCCCATTGCACCGGGTAGCGCTGGCTGCCTGACCAGCCGGAACGCCCCCAGACAACCGCCTCGCCCTGTCCGTACTGCTCGCTTGCCTCGTACACGCATCGATTGTAGAGTAGCGGATATACATTGTGCAGTCGCTTCCCCGAGTCCCCGTTGGAGGCCACGACGTCTTCGGGCACCGCCTCACCGTAATCGGTCTTCATCGCGCTTACGCCGATAGCAAATAGGTCCTGATGGGCATCGCGGTACCACCTGTATGCGTCCGGGTTTGTCAGGTCCACAATCCCACTGGGAGGAAGGTGAGGGAACTGGGCTTCCAGCGCCTCCGGGAACCATCTGTGGATATAGGGGTCTCCTGAGGCAGTGCGCAGCAGATAGCCCTTCACGGCCAGTTGACTGAAGAGAGGATTGTGCGAGGAGACGTACGGGTATTCCCAGAGACAGAGACGAATGTTCAGATCCTTCAACTCCTTGACGAAGTGAGCCGGATCGGGATAGCGCTCCTCGTCCCATGTGAAGTCAAAACGGAGCCTAGATTTGTGCCAGGCCCGACCATCCAGCACCATGACATCGCAGGGGATGTTGCGCTCCCGCAGGGTGCGTGCTACGTGCAGGGCTTCTTCGGCTGTGCGGTAGTAGGCACGGGACATCCACACACCGAAGCTCCACCGTGGTGGCAGAGGTGAGCAACCGGTTAGGAGAGTATACATCCTCAGTATATCCGCGGGTGTGGAACCTGCCAGCAGGAAGATATCCAGATTGGGGTCGTCCACATTCAAGATGTAGCTGCGATGCGACCACTGCGGATAGCCGACCCCGTGGGTCACGCGGGCCGGTGTGTGCACGAAGAGCCCCCAGCCTTCCGGGCTCCAGGCGAAGGGCACGTTCTTGTAGGAAGCTTCGGTATTAACTCCGAGGGCATCCAGATTCCAGGATTCCAGCAGTTGTCCCCGACGGTTCAGTGAGCCAAACTTCTCGCCGAGACCGTAGACGGGTTCGCCACTCTTGAGCGCGAGCGATAGAGACCATAGTCCATCCCCCTGAGCGAAAGGGTCGATGCGAAGGTCACCCTGAATGCTCCGCTCGGTGGAGGACTCGAGCACCGTTCTCCCGCCGAGGCTTAGCCGCAGGCGCAAAGGGTCCGGCATGACGTCCAGGGCTATCTCTCGAGCTTGAAACCGGTAGACGCCGCCTTCAGTCGAGACATTGACGTCCATCGGCTCCGGTGGGGAGACCAGTAGGCCGTAGTCTGTTTCCCTGCTTCTCTCCAGGCGCAAACGGATGATACCTGGGGCATAGAACAACACCTCCAGACTACCAGCCTGAGTCAGCAATTTGCCCCCGTTGGACGAAGTGCTCTCCAGCCTGAGCACTTCTAGACGCTGAAGGCCCTCCGGAGTGGACGGATTCCTCTGATCACGCAACATTCCTTAACCTGCTCACCAGTATTGTACCATATGCTGAGTCAGGATTCCGGGGTCTGGGCTTGCCCCTGCCTTCTGGAAAAGGGGATGGAATCAGGACCAGCATGGATGGGTCCACTTCGCCGGGCTATGCTCTTGGCCAATTACAGGGTAGTCTCCGCCAGACCATCGTGAGGTACCATCGAATCAATCAGGCCAATCCCTGCCGACGGCCTATTTCGTGAACCGTCTGCCCAATGCCGCAACCGCCCGGTAACTGTCTATCTGATTCTGCTTCTCGGTGCTACTCCAGCCCAGGAGCGAGGCCATTTCACCGGCCACCGTCTCGACGGCGTCCAGACCCTGGGACGGGCCAAGCCCGATGGCGCTGCGGCGCAACAGGAAGTCACTGACCGTCATGGCTTCCTCATTATCAACGGCATGCTTCACCTGAGCCAGAATATCAGGACTGCCCGGGAAGATGGGCTGGGCAAGTCTGCCATCACTTCGCGCGTATTCCAGCACCGATGAGAATCGTGAACCATACAGACAGGCGAGGTTGGCAACTGCCTCAACGGACAGGCCGGCTGCCCCGGCTGCCTCTTGCAGAGTGCGTGTCTGTACGGATGGTGCCCCCGGAAGAGGCGTGTCTGCCGTGCTGCACGGGGCTTGTAGGTGGAGCTTCCGGCAGACGAGATTAACGGCCTCCTCAGCTATGTGGCGATAGGCGGTTATCTTGCCGCCCAGCACCGAGACGAGACCCTTCATGCCGTCCCTGGTCTCGTGGTCGACGAGCTTGTGGGCGCGGGAGGTCTCGGATGCCGATTTACCTTCGGTGGTGACAAGCGCCCTCAGACCAGCCGTGGTATGGAAGATGTCGTCCTTTTTAAAGTCGGGGAAGTAGTCCCTGAGCGCCGATGTCAGATAGTCCACATCGGCGGCTTCTGCGAACACGCTGTCCAGGTCGCCATCGAAGTCCGTATCGGTGGTGCCTATCCATGAGTAGCCCTGCCAGGGGATAACGAAAAAGAGGCGGCTATCGCTTCTGGCGGACAAGACCAGGGCGTTTTCAGAGAGCTTTCTGGTGAGGAGATGGATGCCCTTTGTCTTGCGCAGGCTGCCGGTGCCATCGACATTGAGCCTGTCGCAAACGAGGTCCGCCCAGGGTCCGCCGGCATTGAGGACGATGCGCCCGTGGGCCTGGTACTCATCTCCGGAGAGGGTATCAGTCACCTGGACCGCGCTCACGTCACCATCCTGACGAAAGCCCGTGGCAAGGGTATGGTTCAACACCAGGGCGCCATGTCCGGCGGCGTCGATTGCATTTTCCAGGCAGAGCCTCTCCATGAACACCGTCTGACAATCAGAGTAGACATACGAACCAACGAGCCCGTCTATGTCTGACATGCACGGTTCTTTAGCCAGCGTCTCATGTCGTGAAAGATGCTGCCGGGAAGGGAGACTTCTGCCCCTTGCCAGGATGTCATACAGGAACAGGCCAACCGGCAGGGTGAGCCGGTTGAACAGTGCACTGCGCACCAGGGGGATTATGAATCGGAGTTCACGTACCAGATGAGGGGCAATGGTCATGAGAATCTCGCGCTCACGAAGGTCCTCTCGTACCAGCTTGAAGTTCAGCATGGGCAGGTAGCGCAGGCCGCCGTGGATAAGGCGGGAGGAACGGGACGTTGTCCCGTAGGCGAAGTCCTCCTTCTCCACGAGCAGGGTATGCAGACCGCGGAGGGCCGCATCGCGTGCGATACCCGTTCCAACTATCCCTCCCCCGATGATAATGAGGTCGAAGGTGTCCCTGGTTAGACCATCAAATATCCTTCTCATACAGTCCCTTCTTTATTGACTGGTTTCATCTGACCGTGACCTGCAGTTCCGCCGGTGTCCTATCCATCAGCTTCTGGCATATCGATACCAGTTGAACCTTCTCATTCAGGCATTCAAGCATGCATTCAAGCGGAGAGTAGACGTCCCATTGCCCGGGCCTCGCGAGAGATATAGGTCTTGACCACGTCATCCAGCCTCCCGGTCTTGATCGGGGAGAAGGCGATATCCCGGTCAGGCTTGGTATCATAGGTAAGGTAGACCCTCTTCATGCCCCCTTCCCCGAGCAGTCTCTTCACCTGGTAGCGGCCATTGGCGAAGGAGGATGGTTCAGGGGAAGGTGGAGTCTGGGGTTTCACGAGTATTGACTCAACTAGACGGTGGCCACAGCTTTCACAGAAACGGACCCCTGTACGGTTGTCATGTTCACACTTCGGGCACTGCATGGTGGAGGTCTCCGTGCTAGATAGATGCCTACAGTCTATGACTGGAGGCTGAGGATGTCAAGAGATTGAGGTTGCTCTCCAAAATGTTTAGCGACAGCATCAGCTACCCATTGGCCGTTCGATGTCTTGTCTAATTGATCGCCTATTTTTTG
>DAOUVG010000174.1 GCA_030667735.1 Dehalococcoidales bacterium | reverse complement strand
CACTTCCTGGCGGAGCAAGGGAAAACAGTTACTATTATTGAAATGCTGAAGAGGATGGCCGCAGATGTCTCCCCGATGGTCAGACGCCGCCTCATGGATGGCCTGAGAGAGAAGAATGTGTCCCTGCAAACTCAGGTAACCTGCGAGGAGATACTCAACGATGCCGTGACAGTCACGACCGGTGAAGGCGAAAAGCAGACGATTCCCACTGATTCCGTGGTGATAGCCGTTGGTTACAGGCCGAATGACGAGCTTGGCAGAGCCATTGAAGGCAAGGTACCCTTAATCCTCCGTATCGGGGATTCCGTCGAGCCGCGGCGAATCAGGGAAGCTATCGATGACGGTTACCGCACCGGTCTGTCCCTGTAAGGTCAAGCACCAGCCCGGACACTAGCCGAACCCGTACCATTCGGTTACACTATCGAGTGACTCCCTCTCGGAGATGAACCGGTCCGCCGGGGACTCCGGGTCAGGGTAGCCGATGGCTATTCCGAGCACAATCAGTTTGGTATCCGGTATTCCCAGCACATTCCTGAGGACATCCGGATACATGACCGCCTGGATTGCCGGGATGGTCCCCAGACCGTACTCCACAGCGAGGAGCATGATATTCTCTGCCACCAGGCCGCAGTCAAAGACCGGCCAGACGTTCAAGCCTCCCTCCTGCGAGTAGAAGGCACGGTCGGTGTAGATATAGATGACCACCGGGGCCTCGAACAGCTTCAACCCCTGCAATCCCCACCACGCTCTCTTCTCCCGGTCCTCCCGGCCAATGTCCATTATCTCGAAAAGCTTCCGACCCACGGCACGACGACGGCTGTCAAACGGTTCGCAGAATCCGGCAGGAGCCGCCAGGTCCGGGTTTGTCGGTTCGGTTGCCTGTGCCTTCTCCACGAAAGCCCGCCGAATCTCTTCCAGTTTCTCCCCGCGGACAATGGCGAACTCCCAGGGCTGGGTATTCGCCCACGAAGGGGCGCGCAGGGCTACCGCCATTATCTCCCTCAGGGTCTCTTCCGGCACGGTATCCGGCTTGAAGCCCCTGATGCTCTTCCGCTGACGGATTGCTTCAACTACGTCCATGTGCTGGCTACCTCCTTCTGTCAGACTCCGGTATCCCCAGTCACCCATAGTGACACCCGGCAGGGATACTGTCCGGTGTTAGACAATGTAAGTGGCCCGGCCCCTTTTGTCAAGGGACCGGACCACATCTTTTCAACGACGGGGACATGGGAGGTAATCTCGGTCTTCGCTATACCCTACTTCACAACGACAGTCAGCGTGAATGTCCAGACACCCTTCTCGCCACCTTCCCACGGGTGGCTGTATTCCATGGATACTTCGGTGGTGCCTTTCCTGAGTGCCTCAAAGGTCCACTGTTGCCGGCCCGCGGTCCCGGGAGCGGGGGGTTCACCATCTTCTTCCCCGGGCGCAATGAACTCCTGACCCGTCTGCCTCAGGACACCCTTGTCACTGACCTGCGCTGATTCTACCCATTGGAAACCCGTGGTAGCGTTGGAACACAGAGTCACCGTGAGCGTCTCGCCGGTGCTGACTTCCACACTCTTGCTGATGTGCTGCTGCTCCGTGAAATCATCGCAGGAGACCTCTACAGTCGCCCCTGAAGAGCAGGCTCCCAGTAGTAGTAGAATAGCAATCAGTGTGCATACGGTGGCCAATCTTACTTTCATCTTCGCTTCTCCTTTGCAGTTCTGTTTTCCTCTCCACTTGAATGATACGACACTACTGGCAGAGTATCACAAGATTTATGTATGATATACTCAATGTACTGCATTGTTACAAATATTTCACTTATGTGAAGCCGGGGAAGGAAAGGAGAACAAATGTCCGGAGACGCGATAATTGCCCAAAACCTGATCTACAGCTACGGTCAGCTGCTGGCGGTAGATGATATCAGCTTCAAGGTGGCCGAAGGTGAAATCCTCGGTTTCCTCGGTCCTAACGGTGCCGGCAAGTCCACCACGGTCAAGATGCTCACCGGACAACTCCAACCCAAGGGCGGCCAGGCAACGCTGCTGGGAATAGACGTTGCCCGAAACCCGGAGAAAGTGCAGGGTAATATCGGTGTCTGTTTCGAGCTCCCCAACCTCTACGAGCAGATGAGCGCCGAGGAGAACCTGGACCTGTTCGCCCGTTTATTTGGTATAAGGTCATTTGATACCGACGCCCTGCTGGAACGCGTCGGGCTTGCCGGCCGGGAGCACGGCCGCGTGGAGGGCTATTCCAAGGGCATGAAACAGCGCCTTATGATGGCCCGTGCCCTGGTTAACCGACCCAGCATCCTCTTTCTCGACGAACCGACGGAAGGCCTCGACCCGATGTCGTCAGAGACCATCCGCAACATCATCCTCCAGGAGCGGGAACGGGGAGCAACCGTTTTCCTGACCACCCACGACATGATGGAAGCCGACAAGCTATCCGACCGCGTGGCCTTTATCGATAACGGAAAGATAGTGGTCCTGGACACGCCGCACAACCTCAAGCAGCAGTACGGCAAGCGTGCTCTCAAGGTAGAGGTAGCCAGACCGGACGGCGGACTTGAAAGCCATGAGGTCATCCTGGACAAGCCGGAGACGGCGGGTGACGTCCAGGGCCTCTTCAGCAAGGAGCGAGTGGTCACCGTGCACAGCGAAGAAGCCAGCCTGGAAGACATCTTTATTGAGATTACCGGACGGGGGCTGGTGGGATGAACTGGCAGATTGTCAGGGCGCTCATTACCAAGGACTTCAAACTCTATTTCAGAAACCGCTTCTTTGCCCTGATAACCGTTCTGGCACTGGTGATGTATATTGTCATCTATTTCGTGATGCCACAGACGGTTGACGAGACACTGGAGATGGCCGTCTATGCCCCGGTACTGCCTCCGATACTGGAGCAGGCGGGAAGCCCGGGACTGGAGCTTGTGCTCATGGAAAGTGAAGAGCAGCTCAAGGAGGCGGTTACCGATGGCGAATACCTCGCTGGCGTGGTCGTCCCGCCCGACCTTATGGACAAACTGATGTCGGGAGAGAAAGGCCAACTTGACGTCTATTTCAGCACGGATACGCCGGAGGAACTGCAGGACTCCATTACGGTCCTGCTCGAGGAAATGGCATATCTCCAAACCGGGCAGATGTCGAGCGTCCATATCTCACCGGAGGTGCTCGGACGAGACATGGTCGGTATTCAAATCCCGATGCGGGACCGCCTGTTACCGATGCTGGCCGTCGTAATACTAATGATGGAAATGCTCGGTCTGGCCAGCCTGATAAGCAGCGAGGTCGTCGGCCGTACCGTTCAGGCGCTGCTGATTACGCCGATGACGATACGAGGTCTCTTTGCAGCCAAGTTGATAATGGGCGTTAGCCTGGCGTTTGTCCAGGTCCTGCTGTTCATGGCGGTCACCGGTGGGCTGAACCAGCAGCCGCTCATCATCATCCTGGCATTGTTGCTTGGCGCAATCATGGTGACCGGCATCGGTTTCCTGGTGGCATCCGGCAGCAAGGAGATGACGACGGTCATGGCCTGGGGCATGCCGGCGATGATAATCCTGAGCGTTCCCGCATTCGGTGTGCTGGCCCCCGGAACGGTCTCGGATTGGGTCAGGGCAGTCCCGTCCTATTACCTCGTTGATGCCGTCCACCAGGCTGTGAACTTCAATGCCGGGTGGAGTGACATCTGGGATAACCTGTTGATACTGCTCGGTTTTGATATCGTTTTCGTGTGGCTCGGAATCACGGTGCTGGGGAGGAAACTGAGATGAGCATTCGAAGGGTGGCCATCCTGCTGGGGAAAGACTTCAAGTACGGCTCAAAAGGCTTCGTTTTCATCATGGCAATCGTCGCCCCGATTTTAATCTCCCTCGTCCTGAACCTGGTATTTGGCACCTTCTTCTCACAGACGGCAAAGCTGGGTATCACTGACCAGGGTGATTCGCGGCTGGTGGACCTGATATCGGCATCGGATTCGGTGCAGACCCGCACCTACGCCTCGGCTGACGACCTCCAGAGGGCAGTCGAGGCCGGCGCCGTGGACTTGGGACTAACCGTACCACAGGGGTTTGACGAGGAGGTATCACGTGGCAGCGCTATCGACCTGACTGCGTACGTATGGGGTGAGAGCCTGGCCAAGAACCGCGGTATCCTGCTGGCAAGCATTAACAGCGCCGTGCGCCAGTTGGCCGGTCAGGAGGTGCCGGTCCACATTGAAACAACCACACTGGGTGATGCTCAGAGCGTGCCCTGGAGCGACCGCATGCTCCCATTTGTGCTCCTCTACGCCGTGACTATAGGTGGTAGCATGGTACCGGCAAGTCTTATGGTAGACGAAAAACAGAAACGTACACTTACAGCACTGGCAGT